>JAITLH010000212.1 GCA_031277995.1 Deltaproteobacteria bacterium | reverse complement strand
TCGGGGCCTTGGCCCTGGCTTTGGTCTGGGCCTTGGTCTGGGCCTTGGTCGGGGCCTGGCCCTTGGCCTTTCTCCAAGCCACTCCCTTGGCTTCGCTCCTGGACCAGATCCAGGATGGGGTCGCCGTTTTGGGATTGGATTAGCTCGGCCCGGGCGTTTTCCAGGCATTGGCGCAGTTCGTTTGACCAGACGGATCGGTTTTCCCACAGCTCCTTGGCCAGTTTTAGGGCATTGGGGAGGAGGGCCAGATCCCGGGGGAGTTTGACGAAGTCGAGTTTGGGCCAGCCGCTTTGGCGTAGGCCCAATTCCTCCCCGGGTCCCCGGAGTTTCAAATCCAGTTCGGCCAAACGGTAGCCGTCGTGGTATTTTTCGATGGCCTTTAGGCGCTCCTTGGTTAGATCGGACGGGTTAGCCCCGGAGACCAGGATAAAGTAACTTTTCTGGCCGCCCCGGCCCACGCGGCCCCTAAGCTGGTGAAGCTGGGCCAAGCCAAAGTAATCGGCCCCCTCGACCATCATGACGTTGGCCTTGGGTATGTCAACCCCCACCTCGACCATGCTGGTCGCGACCAGGACCCGGGTTTGGCCGTTTCTAAAGGCCTCCATGGCCGCCCGTTTTTGGTCGCCGCTTAACTGGCCATGCAATTGGCCGACGGCGATTTCGGGCATGAGCTCTTGGAGTTCCTTACTGACCGTTTCGACCTCGGGCCTAAGGGCCGCCTCGGTTACCCCGTTTAGCCTCTCGTAGGCGTTTAGTTTAAACTTTTTTGAATCGGGCTCGCCCGTCTCATCGACCAGGAAATTGTCGTATTCCGCCTGGGCCCCGTTTTGGTTCGCCTGGGTATTTTTGATTCTCGAACAAACCACGAAAGCTTGATGGCCTTCCCTAACGAGTTTGGCCAAGGCCGCCCGGGCCCTGGGTAAGTCTTTGGGCGAAAAAACCTTGGTGAGGGCGTTTTGCCGGCCGGGGAGAATCCCCTCCATGGAACTGATTTTTAAGTCGCCGTACAAAACCGTGGCCAAGCTCGCCGGTATGGGCGTGGCCGAGACGGTTAAAAGGTTAACGTTGGGGCACTTGTCCCTAAGGGCCAGGCGCTGTTTGACCCCAAACCTATGCTGCTCATCGATGATGGCCAAAGACAAGTTTTTAAAAATCACCTTGGGCGAGCTTAAGGCGTGTGTGCCCACGGTTATGGACGGCCTATCCGAGGCCAGGGTATCCAAGGCCAAATTTCTCTCGGCCCTAGGTTGCGACCCGGCCAGGTAATTGACCTCAAAACCCAGGGCCTGACCAAGCCGATGAAAAAAGGCCAAATGCTGCTGGGCCAAGATTTCCGTTGGGGCCATTAAGGCCACCTGGCGCCCCTGGACGATCTCGGACACGGCCGCCACGGCGATGACGGCCGTTTTTCCCGAACCCACCTCGCCCTGAAGAAGCCTATTCATGGGAAACGGGCTGGCCAAATCCAAGAGTATTTCGTTACTTACCCGGGTTTGTTCCGAGCTGGGCTCAAAGGGCAAACTCGCCCACATCCTCTCCGCGGCCGACAAAACCTCGGGCTTTAAACTTACCCCAGCCAAATCCCCTTGGCTTTCGGGCAAAGCCGAGGTGATGATTAACCTCCACAGGGCCAGTTCCAAAGTGGCCAGCCTCGACCAAGCCTTGCATTCCCTGGGCTTGGGTATCTTGCCCTTGACGTTTCTGGGCGGCTGATGAACGGTCGAAAGGAGCTCGATGGGTTGGCCCAATTCGTATTCAAACAAAACCTCGGGCGGAAAAAGCGGCGGGGAGTTTTTTACCTTGGCGATGATGTGCGAGTTTAGTTTCCGCCTAACCACCGAGGATAGCCCAAACCAAGGCGAGTAAACGGGAATGATGCCCAGGCGCTCGTCTTGAAGCAAAGCCCGAGCGGCGCCAACGGCGCCGCCCCCAGGCCCGCCCCGAGGTCCGGCCCCAGAGCCGCCACTAGATCCGCCACCAGGCTCACCGCCAAGCCCTCCATTTGGCCCGCCCGGGGAATGGCTGTCAACCTGCCAGATGTCGGGATGGTTGAAACTGATGAAATTCCCCCTATACTGGACTTTCCCGCAAACCAAGTAACTGGCCCCCTCGCTAAGGGCGCGGCTAAAGTAGTCAACCGCGTGAAACCACCACAAAGTCGCGGCCCCGTCATCGCTTCTTATGGTGACCTTCAAATACTTGTTATTGCTGGCCAAGGCAATCTTCTTAATGACCCCTTGGAAAACGATTTCCTCGCCTTCCTTAACCCCGCGCAATTTCCGAATTTCCCGCCTGTCCTGATACGACGTGGGCGAGTTCATAAACACCTGCCAAACTTGCGTAATCCCCCTTTCCTTCAAGGGGGCGCACTTTTTGGGCCCCAGGCCCGGCAAGGTGTCAATCGGTAAAGTCAAATACTCATTGGCTGAAAAGAAATTCATCGCTATTCAATCGCCCTTTTCGCGTTTCAAAGATAAAAATTAGCCATAAACAACAGTTAAAGCTAATAAAAAAAATCCGGTCCCTGGGTTGGGACCAAAAATTAAAGCCCATCGCCCCCCCGGCGCCGGGATCGCTTAAATAATCACTTGATTAAACTGATTAAAATTAAACGGCTCCCAGCCCTGAGGCAAGAAATCGGCCAAAGAACCCAAACCGTTGGCCTTATTGGCCAAGCGGTTCAAAAAAACCCCACCCGCGTAGCAGTGCCCATAGATACTAAGATTCTATTTTTTCTAATAAAAAAAACTATCGTCCAAGCCTGGGCCAGGGTTCGAGCCTTCAACCCCAACGAATGGGCCGAGCGGTTCAAAAAAACCCGCCGCCCCGGCCGGGGGCAGATGGGTCAGATTAGTATTTTATAATAAAAATCAAGTTTTTAACGCTAACTTGAGGCTTCGAATCGAGCCGTCAAGGCCAACGAATGGGCCAATCGAATCAAAAAATCCCCGCCGTCGGGCCAGTGGCCAGTGATGGTAACTTGCTATTTTATCTAAAAAAACTAGCGTCCAAGGCTGGTTCTGGGCTAAGGAGCGAGCCGTCAAGCCTAGCGGATGGGCCAATCGAATCAAAAAATCCCCGCCGAAGGGCCAATGGCCATGGAGGATAAGTCGTTAATTTTTTTAATAAAAATTAACGTCCAAGGCCGGGAGTGGGCCATGAATCTAGCCGTCAAGGCCAAATGGGTGGGCCAATCGGCCCAAAAATTTCAGCCCCCGGGCCAGTGGTAAGATGGACTAAGTTAATCATTTTTATAATAAAAATCTAGATTTCTTAACGGGCCGTGACTAGGGATCAGTTGGGTAGTGTATCAAATTTAGGGCCGAATTCAAAACGAAATTAGTGGCCATGGGTTGGGGTTGGGAAGATAAGGGGGGAAATTAACTAGTTATTTCACGAAAAACACCGCCCGGTCTTTGGCTATTTCCCGGCCGTCTTTGAGGCCGGCCACCTCTAGGAGTTGGCGGCCGCGGGTGAGGTTGACGCTGACTTTGGCCTTGGTGGGGCCGGAGACGCGGCGGCGGTCGATTTGTCGGCCATTGTGGAAAACGATTAGCTCGTCTAGGTCCGGGGTGGTTTGGACGGTGGCGTTTATGACTTGAAAGGCGGGGGGGAGACCGGGGTCAAAGGCGTAGGTTTCACCCGACTTGGGGTCCAGGAGCCCAAAACGCGTTTTAAGGCCCACCACGGGGATTTGGCCGGGCCGGGGTAATAATGTCGCCTCGACGAAGTCCATGCGCCCGTGGAGGCATCTGGGGCCGTTTACGGCGGCGTTTAGGAAGTACTCGATCTTAAGGTTGGGGCAATCCGGCCCGGCCGGGAGACCCGAGATTGGGCAGACGGCCATGGGGGTGACGTTGGGGGGCGGCTTGATGACCGTTAGGGGGGGCCTTTTTTCGGACATGAGGTCGGCTACCTCGCGCCAGAGGTACCCGGCCCCGGTGATGCCCGAGACCTGGGTCATGGGTTCGTTTTGGAAGTTTCCGGCCCAGACCCCGATGACAAACCCGTCCGAGTAACCCAGGCTCCAATTGTCCCTAAAGTTTTTGCTGGTGCCCGTTTTGGCCGAGGCATGGTAGGGCGTGGCCAGGGGGCCATTGGGCATAAAACCGGTGGAGCGGGCTTGGTCGTCAGCGAGAATGTCCGAGATGATAAAAGCCGCGCCGGGGTCCATGACCTTACGGTCCAGGGCCGGGTCGGATTTTTCGCCGAGGGTGAAGAGGGGCGGTTTGTGGCGCCCTTGGTCGGCCAGGGCCGCATAGGCCAGGGTCAGATCGAGTAAGGTGACTTCCCCGCCCCCCAGGGCCAGGCCCAGGCCGTAGTGATCGGCGTCGTGGGTTAGGGTGTTTAGGCCAAGCTTTCTTAGATAGGCCAGGACGTTTTCGACCCCCAGGTGGGAAGTTAGGTGTATGGCCGGGACGTTTAGGGAACTGGCCAAGGCCAATCTAGCCGAGACCGGGCCGTGGCTTTCCCCGGAATAGTTTCGGGGGCTATAGGAACCATCCTCGACCACGAAATCGACCGGGACGTCGTTAATGAGACTGGAAGCGGAGATGGCCCCGGTTTCCAAGCCCAGGGCGTAGACGAAGGGCTTTAAGGCCGAGCCGGGCTGGCGGGGCGTGATGACGCCGTCTATCTGGCCGTCCAGGGGATTGAAATAATCGGAGGAGCCTACGTAGGCCAAGATCTCTCGTTCGGGAACGCTCAAAACCACCGCGGCGACTTGGGTAAGGCCGTTGGCCTTAAATTTTTCCACGGTCACCTGGGCCAGGCGTTCAATCTGGCTTTGGAGATCCATGTCGAGCGTGGTGGCGATTTGGGCCGGGGGCAGGGCCGGGAGGTTTTTGGCCACGCGGTTAGTGAAATGCGGGGCCAGGAAGAAATGGTTAACCGGGGACAGGATCAAGTTTTCGTTAAGGGCCCGGGCCAAAGTTTCTTGGCTTAGGTAGCCGCTTTTTTCGAGCTTTTTTAGAATCATGTTTTTTTTAAAAAGGCTATTTTGGCTTACCATGGCTCCGGGGGCGGGGGATCTGGCCGGAAGCCCGGCCAAAAAAGCCGCCTCGGCCGGGGACAGAAAACCGGCCGATTTTCCCAACCAAGCCCTGGCCGCGGCTTGGAAGCCCAAATTGGGTCCGCCCACCGGGGCCCAGTTCATGTAGAGGGCCAATATTTCGTCCTTGCCATGGTGCCTTTCGATGGCCAGGGCCAAAAAAACTTCCCTTAATTTTCTCTTAAAAGTCCTAGGCCCCGGGGCCAGGCCCAGGGATAGCCTGGCTAACTGCATGGTTATGGTGGAAGCCCCGCTTACGATCTTGCCCTGGGAGAGGTTTTGAATTAAGGCCCTGACCGCGGCCAAGGGGTCCACGCCAAAATGGTACCTAAAACGCTTATCCTCGGTGGCGATGACCGCCTCGATCAGGTGGGGACTAAATTCCGACAGGAGGCGGTTTTCCCGCTTATTCATGGGCGGGGGCCAGATCTCCCTAAGAACTTGGCCATGGCGATCGGTTAGGGTGACCGTGTAATCCCATTTGGGATCCCCGGCCAAGGGATCGTCCACGAAGCCCAAGGCGAAATAGCCCAAAGCGCCAAGGATCGAAAGGGTTCCCACCAGCCAAAGGCCAAACGTGGCGAGCTTTTTTAAAAATTTTTTGGGCTTCGCCAGAGGGCCGCCCTGGGCGGGTCGGCCTTGGCCCGGGGGCGATTGGGGCGATGGGTTTGGGGCCAAGCCAAAAGCTGGGTTTGAGTCGGGGCTTAAAGCCGGGGGGCCCGGCCGATCGCGAAACCCGGTGGGCCGGCTAGCCTCGGGGGCATTTGGGGAAGTCTTTTTGGCGGCGTTTTTGGCCAAAGCCCTAGACCCGGAGCGCTTTTTGGGCGGGGAGGATTTTTTCTTATGGGTCATTTTGGCCTTGCCTTGGGCCAGGGGGCTGGCCCCATGGGATGGGGATCCAATGGGTAGTATGGGAGCCCATTACGCCAGGGCACCAGTGAGTCAGGTCACCATTACGCCAGGGCCCCAGTGCGCCAGGTCACCATTACGCCAGGGCACCAAGGCGTTCGGGTGGGGGTTTTACAATGGGTTTATCGAAAGCCTATTTTGGTTTAAAAAAGGAACCGATGACCTTTCTAACCACTTGGTTAATGCTCCTGGTGACCACGGAAGTTAGGATATTTTTAGGTTTTAGGGCGTTGGGGATATAGGAGCCCGCGGACCTTCTCTTTGACCTGGAAGTGGAGGTCGGGTAGGGGGTCTTGGTTTGGCGACGCTTGGGGGCCTTAAAGAGCCCGTTTAACCAGTTTTTTTGGGCCATGGCTATTCCTTTATGAAGCGGCCGGGTTAAACGGCCGCCGAGATCTGGGATTTGACGGAGGGTCCCAGGGTCTTTCTGATCATGGGGCCCACGTAGGGTTTGGGCCAGCACTCAAGGAAGGCGTCCACCCCGGCCTGGTTTAGGGTATTGACGGTCAGGGTCCAAAGGACGGGGCTGGTCATCTGTTTTTTTAGGTTGTCTTTGATTTCCTGGGGGTCGTCGGTTATTTGGCCGGTGGCGTTGGGAACGATGGGGAAGAGGGGTTTTTTAAAGGGCGTTTGGTCCAAGGTTTTGCCAAAAAGCTCGGCCGGTTTGGCCATGAGGGGGCTATGGAAGGCCCCGGTCACGGGAAGGGGAATGGCCTTGCCGCCCTTAAGGGTAACGAAGCGCACGGCCGCGGCCACGGCCCGGGACTCGCCGGAAATGACCGTTTGCTGCGGGGAATTGTAATTCGCGGCCACGACCTGGCCCTCGCTGCGGGCCAGTTCGCAAACCCCTTCCACCGTTTCGGGGTCAAGGCCCAAAACGGCGCACATGCTGCCATCGGACGCCCTGGCCATGAGTTCCGAGCGTTCGGCCACAAGTTCAATGGCCTTTTCCTCGGTTACGACCTCGGCCAAGACCAAGGCCCCGTATTCCCCCAGGGAATGGCCCGCGGCGAAATTTGGCTCGTGGCCCTTTAGCTTAAAAATCCTGGCCGCGGATAGACCGACGGCCAGGACGGATAGTTGCAAGTTTTCGGTCTTTGAGAGCTCTTCCACGGGGCCCTCAAAGCAGAGTTTGGAGATGGGTTTTTGGGATATCCGGTCAACGCTCTTAAAAAGATCGGCTACCGAAGGGTAATCCTGGGCCCACTTTTGTCCTTGGCCAACGAATTGTCCGCCCTGGCCCGGAAAGATAAAAGCCGTTTTACTCATGATTATGACCGTGGGGTTCGCTAAGCGAAACCGGTTGGGAGTTTTTTTTTAGCGCCCGATTGATCCGCCCATCGTTTTGGGCAAATTTGGAAAATTTCGCCCAAAAGCCGGTCGGGGCCGACAAGGTTAAAGGCCTTTTTTGCCGGCTTCCAAGGCCAATAGGCCGCCGGCCATGAGGGTTTCGAGTTGCCTTTGGGTGACGTCGAGTTTCACTTGGAAATTTTTCCCGGTGGTAAGGTTTTTCATGGTTAGGGTGGCGGGGGCTTTTAGGTCGGGCGATAAGCCCGAAAGGCTTAGTTTCTGGCCCTTTTGAATGTCCTTGGCGTCTTTGGGGTTAACGAATTCCAGGGGGAATATGCCAAAATTACACAAGTTGGCCTTGTGGATCCTGGCAAAGCTTATGGCCACGACCCCCACCAGCCCCAAATACCTGGGAGCCAAGGCGGCGTGTTCGCGGCTTGACCCTTGGCCGTAGTTGTTTTGGGCCACCACGAAACCGGAGCCGGCTTTTTTCATCCGTTCAGGGAAATTGGGCTCCAGGTTGGAAAAAATGTAACGGGACATGGCCGGGACGTTGGCCCTTAAGGCCAGGATGTGGGCCCCGGCCGGTAAGATGTCGTCGGTCGTGACGTTATCGCCCAAAACCATCATGGCCTCGCCGCTTACGGTATCCCCGGGGGCGGCGAATTTTGGCAAGGGGGCGATATTGGGACCCCTAATGATTTCCGCCTCGGTACCCTCGGGGGCCGGGGGCAGGATCATGGAATCGTCTATCTCCATTTTGTCGGGCCATATGACCTTTATGGGCTCCCCAAAATCATTGGGATCGGTTAGCTGCCCCTTAAGGGCCGAAACGGCCGCCGTTTCGGGACTGACCAGATACAATCCGGCGCCCGAGGTGCCGCTTCGGCCGGGAAAGTTCCTGTTTGAAGTCCTAACCGAGATCCCGTTGGTTTTTGGCGCCTGGCCAACCCCGTTGCAAAAGCCGCAGGCCACTTCCATGATCCTGGCCCCGGCCGAAACGATGTCGGCCAGGGCGCCCCTTTTGGTCAGTTCCATTAAAACTTGCCGGGAGCCCGGGGCGACGACCAAACTTACCTCCGGGGCGATTCTATGGCCCTTTAGAATGCCGGCCACGGCCATCAAGTCCGAAAACGAGGAATTGGTGCATGAACCTATGGCCACTTGGTTTATCTTGACCCCGGCCAAGTCCCGGACCTTGGAAACGTTATCGGGCGAGTGGGGGGCGGCCACCAAGGGATCGAGCCCATTAAGATCGATGGTTATTTGCCCATCGTAGGCGGCCCCCGGATCGGCCGAAAGGGGGACAAAGTCGCTTTCCCGGCCTTGTTTCCTAAAAAAGTCCAAGGTGTTGTCGTCACTGGGGAAGATGGCCGTGATGGCCCCGGTCTCGATACTCATGTTGGCAACGGTCGCCCGATCGGTCACGGAAAGATTGGCCAAACCCGGTCCGTCAAACTCCAAAACCGTGCCCCGCCCCCCGGAGACGGTGAGCCTTCTAAGAATTTCCAGGGCCAAATCCTTGGCCCTGGTCCAGGGCTTAAACTTTCCCACCAAGGTGACCTCGATGACCTTGGGCATGGGTAAGAAAAAAGGCCGGCCGCCCATGGCCACGGCCACGTCCAAACCGCCGGCCCCTATGGCCAGTTGGCCCACGGCCCCGCCGCTGGTGGTGTGGCTGTCGGCCCCCAGTAGGGTTTGGCCGGGGGTGGCGAACCTTTCGACGTTTAGCTGATGGCAGATGCCGTTTCCGGTTTTTGAATAGTAAAGACCGAAGCGCCTGGCCGCGGAACTCAAAAAAGCGTGGTCGTCGGCGTTTTCAAAGCCGACTTGAAGAATGTTATGGTCGGAATAGATCATCGATCTCTTGGTCTTGACCGTGGGGAAACCCAAGGCCTCAAACTGCAACATGGCCATTTGCCCGGTCGCGTCATGGACCAAAGTTTGGTCGATGGCCAGGCCTATTTCGGTTCCGACGGTTAATTCTCCATGGGTTAAGTGAGCCGCCATAATCTTGCGGGTCAGGTTCTGCGCTATGGTCATACGTAATCTAAAGCTCCCCAAACCGATTGGCTTGGGAACGATTCAGCCTCCCTGAAAAAATGCGTGGTTAAAAAACAAAAGCTTCTGGTTATCCAAATAAAAAACTACCCCAGCCCCAATTTCTTTGGGCCCAAGTTCCTTGGTCCAAAGAAATTGGCCATAAAAGCCTGGCCGGGACCAAGTCCCTTGGTCCAGGGGGCCTTACGGGGCCCAGGTGCCTTGGCCGATAAGGCCAGGACACCCATTTCGATCACTCCAGGTGATCGGCCACGGCCTGGCCAAACTCGGAGCACTTTACCGGGGTAACCCCAACTTGCCTGGCCAGATCGTAGGTTAAGATTTTTTTCGAGACCACGGCCCCGAGGGCCTTGGTGATTTTTTCCGAGGCTTCTTTCCAGCCCAAATACTCTAACATAAAGGCCCCGGAAAGAATCAGCGACGAGGGGTTAACTTGGTCTTGCCCGGCGTATTTGGGAGCGGTGCCGTGGGTGGCTTCAAAGACGGCCAGGCCGTCCCCGATGTTGGCCCCCGGGGCCATGCCCAAACCGCCTATCTGGGCGGCCAAGCAGTCCGAGAGGTAATCGCCGTTTAGGTTGGGCATGGCCAGAACCGAGTATTCCTCGGGCCTTAAAAGCGATTGCATAAACATGTTGTCGGCGATGCGATCCTTTATGACCAGGCGGCCGCCCGCTTGGCCGTCCCAGGATTCCTCCGGGACGGTTTTGTCGCCGTAGTCGGCCGCGGCCAGTTCGTAACCCCACTTCCTAAAGGCCCCCTCGGTAAATTTCATGATGTTGCCTTTGTGGACCAGGGTTAGGGAAGGGCGCTTTTCCCGTAGGGCCCACTCCAGGGCCATTTTTATGAGCCTTTTGGAGCCAAACTCGCTCATGGGTTTTACGCCCATGGCCGAGTTGGGCCGGACCTTGGCTTTTAGGTTACCGGTCAAAAAGGCGATTAGTTCGTCGGCTTCCTTACTTCCGGCCGGCCATTCGATCCCGGCGTAAACGTCCTCGGTATTTTCCCGAAACAGAATCATGTCGGCCTTATTGGGTTCCCTAACCGGGCTGGGCACCCCGGGAATCCACTTTATGGGCCTGACGCAGGCGTAGAGATCGAGGGCCTGCCTGATGCCGACGTTTAAACTTCTCATGCCGCCGCCCACGGGCGTGGCCAAAGGACCTTTCAGGGTGACCCGGAATTTTTTTAAGGTCTCCAAGGTCTCATCTGGCAGATACTGGCCGCAAGCCTTAAAAGCCGCTTGGCCGGCCAAGGTTTCGACAAATTCGAGCTTGTGGCCCGAGAGCTTGGCCGCCTTGGTCAAAACCGGTTCGCTGGCCCGCCAAATGTCCGGCCCCACCCCGTCCCCGACTATGATCGGTATGACGGTACCATCTTTAGGGACGATCAGGTTATTTTGGCTATCGACGGTAATCAAGTTTATCATGTTTTTTAATCTTTCTTCCTTTTTAACTTAAGACTAACCCACGATTGGGGCCCGAAAATGTCTTGGCCTGGCCCCAAAGGGCTAAACTAAAAATCACCCTCCGGGTGATTGTTAGTTTATGGCCACGAATAAGAGTAAAGTTACCAGTTCGCCCAATTCCACCGAGGCCCCCAAAAGATCGCCCGTGACCCCGCCCAAAGTGGCTTTCCAGAGCTTGGAAAGCAAATACCCCAAAAGGATGGCCATTAGGGCGCACGAAAGGGTTTTGAGGCCAAAAACCCAGCTTAGGACGATGGAAAAAAGGCCGGCGACGAAAAGTTCTTTGCGGCCGCTGTAAAAAACCATGTTATAGCCAAGGCCCCCGCCGGTCCCGACCGGTTTCGATACGGTGGCAACGACCGAGGCCGTTAAGCGTCCCCAGACGGGAAAAAGAACCAAGAGGTGGGCCGGAAAAAGATCGTCTGTCGCGAGAGAGGTAATCAAGCTGGCTTTGACCCAAAGGTCGGTCACTATGGCCAAAACCCCAAAGGTGCCCAGATGGCTGTCCTTTAGGATCTCGAGCTTACGTTCGAGACTTTTGTGGGACAAAAGGGCGTCGGCCGTGTCGGCAATGCCGTCTAAATGAAAGCCCCGGGTCAAAACGGCCAGGGCGATCGCCAGTAAAATGGCCGAGGTAGCCACCGGTATGTTGGCCCAGCCCAATAGCGTGGCCAGGATAAAAAGGACAAAGCCCAAAATTAACCCAATAACCGGATAACAAGCGGGAAAACTCCCCATCTCCCTTTCCGTTAAGGTCTCTTGTGTCCTAATCGGTATTATGGTTAAAAAAGCCGCGCAATCTAGGATGGTTTTTAGCATTTTAAGTCGCTTGATAAGTCCATTTATTGGTAAAAAATCTTCCCAAACCCAAAAAAATCACTTAATATATGAAAACAAATAAGTTTTTCATTAAATAAGTAAAAAATTCAAGCTCTTTCGTGGCTTGTCCCTTTAGACCAGGCAAGTATACCACAGCCTAGGCTTATATCCCATAGCGCCACCCGCCCGGGGCCGGGGGTTTTTCGCCGTTTTATTTCCGGCCAATTACGCCCAAACGATCTAAAGGTCCCCACCGTTCCAAAGGCGCCGATAAATTTTTTGCCCGAGAGGCGGCCAGCCGGGGTGGCCAAAGCGAGCGGCTGGGCCATCAACCAAGCGGCCAGGCCATCAGGGCGGGCCATCAACCGGGCGGCCGGGACCGGCGGCCGGCCGGGCGAGTCAATTTTGGCGCTTATGAGGGAAGTTTTCTTTAAAAAAATACCATATCTAAATATGCCCTGACTAATTAACATAAAACTAACTTTAAAATTATTATATCTTATTCCTATATTTAATCTAAGGTTACTTTTTAAAAAAATAAATATACTCCAAACTTTACCATAAAAGCTCAAGTCAGGGACCTAAAATTAACCAATAAAAAAAGCTTGAAATTATTCCCTCCATCGTGTAAGAAGTCTACGGATAGGTAACGGATTCTCGTTGGTCGATCCCCTGGTTCTCCCGTTGCGTAAAAATAATTTTAAGGCAGTAAATCACTTTCAACCACGCCACCAAAGGAGGCAAATGTGGATTTGCGCTTGCTTAAATATACCTCCGACCACCTTTGGGTCACAATTGACGACGACAACATCGCCACCATCGGCCTAACGGAAGAAGGCTTGGAAGACTATTTGGAACTACTAAGCATCAAATTGCCTAGCGAAGGCTCCGAGTTTCAAAAGGATCAATCCTTTGGACGCGTGACCGTTGGAAAGGGCCTGGGTTTCAAACTTTTCGCCCCCTTTGCCGGCGAGGTCGTAAACGTCAACGATGACATCATTGACGCCCCGGACGTTCTTCTTGAGGACCCTTACGAGGAAGGCTGGCTGGTCCGCATGAGCATTAATTCCATGTCCGAATACGACGATCTGATGACCCGCGACGAGTATGAGCAGTATCTGGCCGACTCGGACCCGGACACGGCCGGGGAAGACGACGAGGACGAGGAGGAGGAAGACGAAAGCGACTACCTATACTATGATGAAGACGAGGACGAAGACGAGGACGAGGAAGACGACGAAGACGACGATTACTACGACGAGGACGATGACGATGATTATTGAGGGTAATTAAAGCCGCCCAATACGATGTCAAAAATACCCCAAAAAACGTAAAAACTAACGTTTTAGCCTCTTCTTACCAACAAAAATTACCCCCAAATACCCTTAGCTTCCACTGCCACCTTGATTTTCATGGTTTTAGTGGAAGCTTTTTTTGGCCCCAGTCTCCCCCCTCCCCAACGCTTTTATCAAATTGTCACAAAACCAAACCCCCAACCGCAAGTTTTACCCATCTTTTACTACCCAAAAATCGTTAAAAATTTATCCCCCCAA
>JAITLH010000205.1 GCA_031277995.1 Deltaproteobacteria bacterium | reverse complement strand
TCGGTGACCTTACCGCCCTCAAAGATGATGTTGCCTTTCTTATTGAACATCCAAGCCACCGATCCCGGCTCGCCCAGGTTTCCCCCAAACTTGGAAAAGGTGTGACGAACCTCGGAAGCGGCGCGGTTTTTGTTTTCGGTCAAGACCTCGATGAGAATGGCCGCCCCACCCGGGGTATACCCCTCATAGTATAGCTGTTCATAGCTAACCCCTTCCAGCTCCCCGGTGCCCCTTTTTATGGCCCTATCGATGTTGTCCTTGGGCATGTTGGCGTTTTTCGCAGTAAGTAAGGCCGTTCGTAGTCTCGGATTGCCGTTGGGATCCCCTCCACTCTCCTTGGCGGCCATGCTGATTTCTTTTATCAGCCTTGAGAAGAGTTTCCCCCTCTTGGCGTCGGCGGCGCCTTTTTTGTATTTAATGGTGCTCCATTTATTGTGTCCGGACATGCGGATGGCTCCTTATGGTTAGGTCGAAAGACGGAAAGATAAGCTTATTGATTAAGTTAAATAATGTTTTAGGTTGATGGTTAAACCCCAAGACCGTTTTTTAGATGTCTTTTTGGGTTTTTATTAGTCCCATGGGTTTATTTCGTAACCGCCCCAAACTCGGTTTTTGGCTATTCATTTGGCCTTAGGTTAGGCTATTTTAGCCAAGCCTTTGGTTTGGCCTTTGGCCCGATTATTGGCTCGCCCCCAAAGATCGCGCCCATGGCTCGCCTCGCCAAGTTCGTTTGCGAGATTTGCCCCGCGAGGCTCGCCCCATCAATCGGCTTTTGGCTGGGCCGGTTCGGGTCCCGGGGCCCCCAAGGTCACCGGGCCGTCGGTCGAGTCGCTTTTGGTCGAGTCGCCTTCGACTAAGCTCTTATCGGCTTGGTCTCCACCGGCGTGGTCTCCACCGGACTTGGCCTCCGGAACCCCGTCGGAGGGCGAGGCTGGCGATCCCTCCGGAAGGGGGGTCGGGGCGTTATCCTGGGAAACTTCCGGGGCGTTAGTCGATTGGGGGCCAACCGGGGGTTCGGTTGGCCCGGTAGCGGCTGGGGCCGGTCCCGGGAGGGGTTGGGCGGTAAGCTTGGCCATGAATTCGGGCCAGGCGGCGGCCAAGTCTTTGTCCAGGACCGTGACCTCGGCGTTTTCCCTTATGTTTCTTAGGGCCTGGAGAAAAAGCTGTTCGGTTTTAACGGAGAGTAAATATTCCATTATCTCCGGCTTAAGCTCTTCCAGGGGCATGACCCCGGCCGGTCTCGTTTCCAGGACTTTGACGATGTGAAAACTAAACTGGTCTTCCACGGGAGGGGCCACCTCGCCCGGGGCCAGGCTAAAAAGGGCGTTTTCCAGTTCGCTAAAATCCAAGGCCCCCCGGCTAACCCAACCCATCTGGCCGCTTTGCGACACGGCCCGGGTCGAGGGATCCATATAGCGTTCCACCAGTTCGTCAAAATTGGCCCCGGCCAAGGCCTCCTGATAGATCGCTTCGGCCCTGGCTTTGACCACGGCCTTGGATTGGGGGTCTTCTTGCCCGCTGGTTAAGGGTACCGGCAGCATGATCCTGACGGCCCTAACCTGTTCTCCGTGGGTGGCTTGGTCTAAATGTTCTTGGTAAAAATTTTCGATCTCTTCGTCCGTGGCCAATGAGTCTTTAATAAAGGCCGTATCCCTCCAAGCCCTAAGGGCCAAATTATCGGCCACTTGTTTTCGGAGGGTTTCCATGTCCGTCCCAAAGGCCGGAAGGGCGTTTTCAAAGGCCTCGCGGCTACCGTATTCCCCCACCATCTGGTTAATGGCCGATTCGACTTCCAGTTCGCTGGGCCCAAAACCAAGATCGTAGGCTTCCTTAACGGCCACGGCCATGGTAACCAAGCTATTTAATACCTCAAGCTTAAGATCCATCGAGGGTTCTTCCCCCTCGTCGCCAATCCCGCTACTTAACCTCTGGCTCTGGCTCATGGTGAGCATGTCCATGAAGGTTTTCTGAAAAATGGGCACCCCATTGGCCACGGCCACGGTCGCGTCTTCCTCGGGCGCCTGGGTAGGGCTAGCATCCCTTCCCGCTTGGGCCAAGGGCGCCTCGCTTTGGGTGGCCGCCGTTTCCGGCTGACCCGTCCCGGCGCTTCTTTCTGGGCTGTAAGTCAATATGGCCAAATATATCATCAAACCGGCGATGACCGCCACCATGGCGATCATGATTCCATAGGGCCATAAAAATCGCTTAAATTTCCCTCCGCTTTCCTTGGGGGTTGGTTTTTTTGTCAGGTTCGGGTTGGAAGTTTTATTATTGGACATTAACGGTTCCCGGTATAGGTTTATATTTGGGCCAAAGCCCCTTTGGCCAAAAGCGTTTAGGGTGAAAACGCCATCGATGGCGTTTGGCCCCAAAAGTCCCCTAACTTAGCTTGCGACAAAGCCGCGGTTTACAAAAAAACCGCTCCCGCTTGGCCCTGAAAAGTCGGACGCGCCTTGAAAGCCTTCGCCAATTAAAAAAAAGTAAATCGCCTGAGGCGTGAATATCGTTATTTTCCGCGACCGGCAGCCTATGGCCGGCCGAGGGCCAAGGTTGAAATTTTCGGTATGGCTGGCCATTAGGGCCGGTTTTGGCGCCAACCGTTTGGTAAATTCTTGGCCAATACTAAAGCCGGCCCGGCTAAGGTTAAGGGCCAATGGGCGGGCCAATCGCTGGGCTGGGCGGGGCGCCGGGCCAATCGGGGCGCCGGGCCAATTGGCGGGCCTATGGCCAAAGTTTTAGTTTTTTTGATTTTTTTTAGAGTAAATTAAACTCCTTGGGGTTTGTTTTGAGCGCTCTGGTTTGGGGTATCGGTTCATTTTTGGTCTAAATTATTTTGGTTAAGGGCCCTTTGGGGTCTGATTATATTATTGAAAAAATGGCCGCGTTTATTTTCAT
>JAITLH010000189.1 GCA_031277995.1 Deltaproteobacteria bacterium | reverse complement strand
TCGGTCTTGTCAACCGAGGCTTGGGTTGGGCCGGCCGCGGACGGGGTAGCCTTGGGGGGGGAGGACTCAAAATGGGTCGCTTGGGAGGTGCCCGATCCCCTTAATCCATCCCCATCGGGAGGTTCGTAAGTCCACTCGGGTGGTAGGTTATCGGGAGTGATCTCGAAACTCTCCCCCAGGCTAGCCTCAATGTCGGGGTCAAAATAAACTTCTTGGTCGTTCTCGCTCTCGGGAGAACCCTGTTGGGCCGACTCGGCGGAGGCGCCGAAAGGCTTTTCATCGGTCATGATAGGTAAGTTCCTTACGTGATTTATTTTTAAACTAAAACCCTTGGCGGAATCTAAAAGGGACGCCAAACCGGGCGCCTTAAGGACCCCAGGGCCTTTCATAACGCGAGTTTTTAAAAAAACGCCTGGGCCGCTTATTTCGAAAAAAGGCTGGCCAAGGCCTGGGCGGCGTAATCGACCATGGGGACGATTTCGGAGTAATTAAGCCTCCGGGGGCCCAGGATGCCCAGGGCGCCAGCGGAGCCCTGACCGGCGGAGTAGGGCGAGGCCACCAGGGCCAGGCCGTCGGCCTCGCGGCCGGAGGGGCCAAAAACCACCTTCAGCCGGTTTTCGCCGGTAATTTCGTTTAAAAGTTCAACCAGGCGTTTCTTGTTGGTAAAGGCCCAAAACAAAGACCTCATGGTCTCGACGTCTTTGAAATCGGGGTTTTCGAATAGGGCGGCCTGGCCTTCGTCGTCAAGATAAAATTCGCTTTCCGTTTTGGGGACGTTTTCCACCGCCGCTTGGGCCTGGGAGGCCAGGGTCAAAACCCTTTGAAAAATTTCCTCGAAACGGTTCTTTTCCGCGCCCATGGCCTCGATAAGCTTGGCTTTGATCTGATCCAAGGTAAAGGGCGCGGCGAAATCTTCCAGATAGACGTTGACCTGGTTTAGCTCTTCTTGGCTATAGTCCTGGGCCGGGGAGAGGATCCGGTTTTGGATGACCCCATGCTCGGAGACCAAGACCGTTAAGACCTGGGCCTCGGATAGCCTAAAAAAATGGAGCTTTTTTAGCCGCAAGGAAACGTCTTTGGGGGCCATGACAAAGCCCACGTGGTTGGTAAGCTCCGTAAGTAGCCTGGCCAAAAACTTAAAATGCGGCCCGGATTCGGCGTCGGGACCGGAAAGGGCCCGATCGATGGCTAACCTTATCCCCGGGTGAATGACGTCTATTTTTAAGATCTCATCTACGTAGGCCTTAAAGCCCCTTTCCGTGGGGGCCCGCCCGGCCGAGGGGTGGGCCTGGTTAAGTAAACCCAGGCCCTCAAGTTCGGCCAAGACCTTTCTGATGCTGGCCGGCGAGAGCTTTAGATGGTAGAGGACGGCCAGATTCTTGGAGGCCACGGGTTGCCCGGTCTTTATGAAGTCCCGGACCACGGCCTCGAAGATATCCCTCTGTCTTTGGTTTTGAAACACCCTACCCATTAAAGATCCCACGGCGGCCCCAAGGCCAGAAAAATTTTTCTTAATTGCCCGCGTTTTCAAAAAAATAGCTTTGAATCGAGTCTCAAAGCCAGTGGGCGTACGAACAATAATTGAATTAAATCAAAACGTTATCGCTAATACTCGTTTCCTTGAAATTGGACAAAAAACCCGAAAGGCTTACTCCCTTGGGCCCCAAAGGTCATCCCGGAGGGCCAAGGAGCCCCTTTCCCGTGATTACAAAGTAAGCATGGCATTGTTTTCTGTCAAGTGCCGATCCGCTAAAAACAGACGATTTGTTTAACTTAATTTAAATTTTGTTAACGCCCGCTGCTTTAAGGCAAAATAGGGCCCCAAAGCTCGCTTAAACGAGTCCCCCCCAAAGGAAGGAGGCGTTTTTTGGCCCCCAAAGGCGATCGGTTAACTAAAGGCGCGAGCCATAGCCAGGCCGGAGAACTGGTAGCCATTTGGGCGGGCGGGACGGGCCAAAGCCAAGGGGGGGGCTTAGGGCCTAAGGGCCCCGGCTTTTAGAAGGGTGTCATTTAATCTTAAACTCAAATACGCCTTTCCCCAGGGCGGGGGGTTTTTTTTGACCCGAAGCCGGGACCGGCCCTTAAACCTCCATTACTATCATAAAAAAGAGGACCATAAGCCAAACCGGCCAGGCCATTACATCAAAAACCAAGACAAACTGATTAAAAAATACAACGGGAAAATAACCGCCCTTAAAGATGGCGTAGTTATAGGCCTTTACCAACCAAAGGCGGACGCCTTATACGACATATTGGATTGCGACCACAAAGAAGGATCGTTTATGATTATTTTACGTACCCCGGGCGATGGCCAATACTCGGCCTCTTTCTTCCCCGGCGTTTCGTTTAAAGAAGTGGCCTTGAAATAAGCCGCCGTGACCAGGCCGCCGTGGCCCGGGCTCCGTGACATAAGGGGCTTTTGGGGCCGGGAATTCCCTTGGCCCCGGTGGCCAAGGGAAGTCTAGGGTTTGTCGCCTTCCAGGGTTTTGACGTCCAGGCCCAGGCTTTGAAGCTGTTTAAG
>JAITLH010000154.1 GCA_031277995.1 Deltaproteobacteria bacterium | reverse complement strand
TGTGCGGCTTGGGTAAAACCGCCCCCAACCCGGTTTTGAGCACCATCAAAAACTTCAGAAATGAGTACGAAACTCACATCAAAGCCAGAAAGTGCCCGGCCAAGACCTGCGAGAAACTAAAAATCATGTTCGTCGATCCGGATATCTGCACCGGCTGCACCAAATGCTCCAGGATCTGCCCGGCCTCGGCCATCAGCGGTAAGGCCAAGGAACCTTTCAAAATCGATCCCCTGCTCTGCGTTAAGTGTGGGGCATGTCTGTCCGGCTGTAAATTCGGAGCCGTGAAGGAGGGCTGGTGACCATGCGCCCAATGATGACCATAGACGGGATTCCCGTTGAGATTAACGGGGAGCGTAACATGCTCGAGCTTATCCGAAAGGTGGGCATCGAACTTCCGACCTTTTGCTACTTAAGCGAATTGTCCATCCACGGCGCCTGCCGCATGTGTTTGGTGGAAAACGACAGAGGCGCTCTTGAGGCGGCCTGCTCGGAACCGCCCAAGGCCGGGGCCAAGATCTGGACCAACACCAAGCGCTTAAGAAAATACCGCAAAAACATCTTGGAGCTTTTGCTGGCCAACCACAACCGCGACTGCACGGTCTGCGCCAATAACGGCAAATGCAAGCTCCAGGATCTGGCCCTAAGGTTCAATATCGACAAGGTCAGATTCAAAAACACGGCCATTAATCCGGAGATGGACAACACCTCCCCTTGCGTCACCGTGGATCGCAGCAAATGCATTTTATGCGGCGATTGCGTCCGGGTCTGCGATGAGGTCCAGGGCATTGGGGCCATTGACTTTGCCCGCCGCGGCTCAAACATGAAAGTCAGCACGGCCTTTGGCGATCCCTTGGGCGAATCGAGCTGCGTTGGCTGCGGCCAGTGTTCGGCCGTCTGCCCGACCGGGGCCATTGTCATAAAAAACTCCATCGAAGCCGTTTGGCAAGACCTGGACGACAAAAAAGCCGAAACCAGCGTCCAAATCGCCCCGGCCGTCAGGGTGGCCATGGGTAAGGAACTGGGTCTTAATGACGGGGTCAGTTCCATGGGCTTAATCGTCGCCGCCTTGCGCCGGATAGGTTTTGCCAAGATCTACGACACCACCTTGGGAGCCGATCTTACCGTTATCGAGGAGTCTCGGGAATTTTTGGATTACCTGGGCCGCTACCCCGGTCAGCCCATGTTCACTTCCTGCTGCCCGGCCTGGATAAATTTTTGCGAAAAAAATTATCCGGAACTTATGCCTAACCTTTCGACCTGCCGTTCACCCATGCAGATGATGGCCTCGATCATTAAGGCCGAATCCAACGGCGGCCATCTTCGCCAAGTCCACGTGGCCGTCATGCCCTGCACGGCCAAAAAATTCGAGGCGGTTCGTTCTGAGTTTAAGGTTAACGGAAACCCCAGGGTCGATCACGTCTTAACCACCCAGGAACTGGTCCAGATGATCAAAGAGTCGGGCATATCCCTCGATCAACTTGAGCCCGAGGCCGTTGATTCGCCCTTTGGCGTCGTCACCGGGGCCGGGGTGATCTTTGGCGTCACCGGCGGCGTCACCGAGGCCGTTTTGCGGGCCCTAAACGAAGAGCGTTCCATGGCCACCTTAAATCGCCTGGCCAAGGCCGGGGAAAGGGGCATGGAGGGCCTGAAAGAGTTTACCGTTGACTACAAAGGCCGCCAAGTCAGCCTGGCCGTTCTAAGCGGCCTGGCCAACGCCCGCCGGGTTATCGAGTCCATAAAATCCGGGGATCGTCACTACGATCTAGTTGAGGTCATGGCCTGCCCCGGCGGCTGCGTGGCCGGGGCCGGTCAACCCTCGGCCAACCTTTCCGTCAAAGAAGCCCGGGGCCGGGGCCTTTACGCCGAGGACAAGATGTCGGCCATAAAAAGAAGCTCCGAAAACCCCCTCCTGGAAGGCCTTTACGCCAATGTCCTTAAGGGCCGCGAACATGAGCTTCTCCACGTCACCTACCCAGGCGGCCGTCACCACGGCGACCATGGCCAGCCTGGCCCGGACCAAGTCGCTTTCGCCCATGGCGGAAACGGCGGAGAGCCAAAACTTGACCAGACCAACCCTTTGGCCAACTGAGCGGAAAACGCGGAACCTCTGACTCAGGGCCAGGCGCCCCGATAACCTGTGTCGGGAGCGCGGGGGGACTAAGGACGCCAAACCTACCGGGGTCTGTTAAAGCCTAATGCCAATCCACGGCAAAACGGTCCAAACAGACCCCGTGCCCCTCTCAAACCAAAACAAAAAAAAGAATTTCCTAGCCCCTTTGCTTAAAAGCGCTTGGCCAGCTTCAAGTTAATTTATTTAGGCCAGGGGGACCTAAGCCCCAGGCTGAGCCTAGGCCTTGGCCTAAGCTTCAAATATAATCATCAAAATCTAAAGCAAAAAATAAATAGATAATCCTAAAACTATTAAAACTGATCTTCATTCTTTTTTATAGCTAAAATTCTTAATTTAATTGAAACTTATACTAGTCTGTAGCTTAAAAAAAGATATTTTTAGGGCTGAAAAAACCTCAGCCTTCAATAAAAAGGCTTAAAATTACCCACAGATGGTCTGGAAACTATACTCCAAGTCGGCTGGGATCATATAAGCTGTAATCATACCCCCAGCCGATTTTGGGTGCCTGGTAGACCAGATAAACTTCATTTAGACCGACCAAATTTAGCAAAAGGCTTTTTAGCTAAAGGTAATTTAGGAAAAAATCTTTTACTCAAAGCCAATGATTCTAAATGTTTTTATCTTAAAACCTGCCCAGAGCCCGAGATTGGATCCTAAATTTAAGGAGCCAAGCCATGCC
Source organism: Deltaproteobacteria bacterium (assembly GCA_031277995.1). Lineage (GTDB taxonomy): Bacteria > Desulfobacterota > Desulfarculia > Adiutricales > Adiutricaceae > JAIRNQ01. The sequence continues at coordinate 494 of JAITLH010000154.1, read as the reverse complement.
AGGTAATTTTAAAGCTCAAAACGGAAATATCCAGCCCCGCTCAGACCCAAACGGTCAGGCTATATTTTTCACCCTTAACGGCCAACGGTCCCAAGGCCATTTAGGTCAGACTCTCCTTGAGGCCATACGGCCTTACAATAAAATACCGGCCTTGTGCGGAGAGATAATTCCCGGCCTGGGCGGTCCCTGTTCGGCCTGCGGCCTAAGCGTGGTCGAGATAAAGGGCCGAGACGAACTGGTCCAAGCCTGCTCCACGCCCCTGGAAGATGGCCTGGAAGTCATGACTTTTTCCAGCTCCGTTCGCCGCTCAAGGGTCCTGGCCCTAAAGGAACTGGCCAAACGGCACCAAGCCAATTGCCTTTTTTGCGATCGTTCTGGTTCTTGCTCTCTGCAATCCATTTGCGCCGAGCAGGGCCTGGCCTTACTTAGTCAGCCCAGGCCCAAGCCCGATTTTACTTTGCTGGCCGCCAAGCCCCCAACCGGAGACCCGGCCA
>JAITLH010000043.1 GCA_031277995.1 Deltaproteobacteria bacterium | reverse complement strand
TTATTGACTCCCCCAGCCGAGCCTTATCCCGGGCTAATTATAGAAGAAAGTTCGCCGGAACCCCTTGATTCCAAGGCCCCTTTGTTTCAAAATACCGCCCCGCCGGTTATCGACTCCCTGGAGCCTGGTCCCATCGACAAGCGGCCAAGTGGGCCGTACCTGCCCCTGGCTTTCAATGGCCCGCCCCCAGGTGATATTGACTACTCGCCTTCCTTTGAACGCTTTGGACTTTACCGGTCCGCCCAAATAGAACAAACTGGCGCCCCCAAGCCCTTAGAAGGCTTAGACGAATCCCCGTCCTTACCCGAACCGCCCTTGGAAACTGCCCCCGAAGCCAACGGTGACTTGCCAGCCCAAGAAACCGAAGCCCCCGAGGCCGCCGATACCGCCGCTCCCGTCGAGGCCCAAACCAACGAGCTTTCTGCCAAGCCGAGTCAAAAATTCGTTGACCACTCGGATTTATCTGTACGCTTTGGACTTTACCGCTCCACCAATTACGAACAAAAGGGCGCCCCTAAACCAGAACCGCCCTTGGAAACTGCCCCCGAAGCCAACGGTGACTTGCCAGCTCAAGAAACCGAAGCCCCCGAGGCCGCTGATACCGCCGCTCCCGTCGAAGCCCAAACCAACGAGCTTTCTGGCGACTCAAGTCAAGAAACCGTAGACCAAGCGGCTTCCGGCGAAGTTGAGGCCCAAGCCTAGGATAGCTTAGTTGGTCAAGAAACCGAAGCCGTCGAAGCCTTGGATTTCGCCGCTCCCGCCGAGGCACAAACCAACGAGCTTTCTGGCGACTCAAGTCAAGAAACCGTAGACCAAGCGGCTTCCGGCCAAGTTGAGGCCCAAGCCCAGGATAGCTTAGTTGGTCAAGAAACCGAAGCCGCCGAGGCCTTGGATTTCGCCGCTCCCGTCGAGCCCCAAACCAACGAGCTTTCTGACGAGTCAAGTCAAGAAACCGTAGAACAAGCGGCTTCCGGCGAAGTTGAGGCCCAAGCCCAGGATGACTTAGTTGGTCACGGCTTTGAAGCCACCGAGGCCGTGGATTCCTCCGTTACCGCCGAGGCCCAAACCAAAGAGTTTTCTGACGAGTCAAGTCAAGAAACCGTAGACCAAGCGGCTTACGGCGAAGTTGAGGCCCAAGCCCATGATGACTTAGTTGGTCAAGAAACCGAATCCGTTGAGGAAGATATTTTTGAACTTTTCAGCCAGTCCAGCGAAGAAGTCGAAGATCAATCGGTTTTCGAAGATAATAAGGCCGAAGCGTTAGATGGTTTGGTGGATAAATTCTTTGAGCTTCCCGAGGCCGAGGATACGGGAGTTGCCGCCGAGGCTGAAAGCGGTGAGCTTTTTACTGAGTCGATCCAAGAAGTCCTAGACCAAGCGGCTTATGGAGAAGATCAAGTGGAAGCCCAAACCGGTGAGCTTTTTGACGAGTCAAGTCAACAAACCGTAGACCAAGCGGCTACCGACGAAGATCAGGGCCAAGCCCAGGATGACTTGGCTGGTCAAGACTTTGAAGCCGCCGAGGTTGAGGATACTGGAATTCCCGTCGAGGCTGAAAGCGGTAAGTTTTTAAGTGGGCCAAGCCAGGATACCGTAGACCAAGCGGCTTTCAGTGAAGCTCAAGAAGCTCTTGAAGGCCCAGTTGTAGCTAGGCAAGAAGTCGATCTCGTCGAGGATACCGAGGCTAAGGGTCAGGAGATCTCGGGTGAGTCGAAGGAAGAAACCGTGTTATTGGACCCGCCCAGCGAAACGCGGAGTGAATTGAAAAAAACCATTACGACTGCCCAAGGCCTTGGACCCCCTGAGCCTGGAAGGCTTTGGACGGTCCCGCAGGTGACGGAAGGGTCTTCTAAGGATGGGAGCTTGGACGGCAAAGGTGGGGGATTAATCAAAAACCCGCCCACCAAGAAGCTCAATAATTTTGAGAGTTTTGTTAGCGCCCTTTCGGCTAAGCCTAAGAACGTAAAAAGTTCTTCCGGTTCGAGCGAAGCTAAGGTTGAGCCGGCTGAGGGATCTTTGATGACTAAAGGGGAGAGCTTGAAGGCTCACAAAGGTTCATCGAGAAAAGATAGCATCCTTAGAAAGATGGCTAAAAAGTACCCAAACTTTGACCCCACTTTATTTGGCTTGGCTCCCGATGGCTTTGAGGCGGCTGCGGAAGCGCCCGAGACGGAAACGAGCCAAGGCATTGGAGTTGAGACGGCGGGAATCGGTGGCGCTGTGTCGGTGGGTTTGTCAAGCGACGGTGAATCCACGATGGCGCCCGAGCCCACTTTGGCCAACGATGGTGAATCCGTGGCGGAGGCCGAGCCCACTTTGGCCAACGATGGTGAATCCGTGACGGAGGCCGTGACTACTTTGGCTAGCGATGGTGAATCCGTGGTAGAGGCCGTGACTACTTTGGCCAACGATGGTGAATCCGTGGATGAGGCCGTGACTACTTTGGCTAGCGATGGTGAATCCGTGGCGGAGGCCGTGATTACTTTGGCCAAAGATGGTGAATCCGTCGCGGAGGCCGTGACTACTTTGGCCAACGATGGTGAATCCGTGGTGGAGGCCGTGACTACTTTGGCCAATGATGGAGAATCCGTGGCGGAGGCAGTTACGGGTTTGGCTGCGGACAGTGAATTCGTTGAGGCTCCGCCCATGGAAGAGCCCAGCCAGGCTGGGTATATCGAAGGCGGATCGGAGTCGTCCCTTAAAGGCGTAGAGGAAATGCCTTCGGGTGGCGAGGTTAGTATGCTTCCCCAGGCAGGGGATATCTCGAGCCAGGGCGTGGTTTTTGAAGGGGAAGAGGTTTTGGATACGGTGATGGCGCCGGACGCGGGTTATGAAGATGACGAGGAACCCTTGGTCTTATTGGATCAGGTGGTTGACGACGGGGAGTATGAAGACAGCGAGCCTGTCGTAATGGCCCAGAATGAGCGGGAAACGGTCTTGGCCGAGGTTGGGGCCGAGGAGATGGCCATTACGGGAGAGATCGTCGTCGAGGGGCAAGAAATTCAAGGCGGGAACGGATCGTATGAAGACGATTCCTACGATGGGGAATCGTATGACGAGGGTGCCTTCGAAGATCAATACGATGATGAGAGTAATTACGAAGAAGGCGATTTTGAAGGGGCCGAAGATCAACAACCCGTTCAGTATCCCCTTGAACCCTGGCCGGCGAATTTTTTGGGTACGGAAGACCAACCGGTCGAGTATCAGTTGGCGACCATGGAGGTCAGGCTTTTTAAGAAAATGCAAAACCGCAGTTACTTGATTCCTCAAGGCGCTAATCAGGCTAACTGGGAAGCTTCGAAGAAAACCAGGCTGAAAGGCATGTAAGAAACGGCCGGGTTTTTCGCTGGAGTAGCTAAGCGGAAACTTTTTTTGTCGGCATATTTTGGGCCCATGGCGGGGAAGCGTTTTCCCTCCATGGGCCTTTGTCATGTCCAGGGTGAGGGAAGAAAGACGTTTGTGATGAAGTGATTTAGTGATAGATGGTTTGGTAATGATGAGGGGAGTTTTTACGTAATTAATTTTAGGCTTCAAACTTGCTTTGGCATTTTTGGCAAGCGGCAGGCAGATCGGCCAAGGGCGAGTTTTTTAGTTTGTCCCTTAGTTTTGAGATGGGCGGGGCGTTCCAGATTTGCCGGAGGCCCTGGCTTTCATGGCCTAGGGTTAAGCTTAGTCCGGAAAGATCGCAGCAGGGGAGGACCTGGGAATCGTGACGAACCAGGAGCCTTTTAAAGGGCTGGGCGCAGCGGCCGGATGGTTTGGCGGTGTAGGCGGAATCGTCGGGAAAAAGGGCCGGCGCCTTGTCGTCAAAACGGCCGTAGCTTTGGAGGGAAAAAAAGTCAACCTTGGTTTCCCAGCGGGTCAAGAAAGGCAGTAACTCGGACTGATTTATTTTGGTTAAACAAAAGCTCAAACGAAGTAAGGGCAGGCGCGATTTGGCCTTTTGGCGTTGGGCGATGAAGTTTAGGATGTTGTCTTCGACTTGGTTAAGATCCGATCCTGGCCGCATTTGGGCATAGGTCTGGGGGCTTACGGCGTCAAGGCTAACCATTAAGCGAGTCAAGCCAGCCTGGATAAGATCTCGGGATACGTTTTTAGTTAAAAGTAGGCCGTTGGTATTGAACATGGCCTCGACTAGGCCTTTTTCCCGTCCGTAGGCGATTAACTCTGGAAGATCGTTTGACATGAGCGGTTCCCAGAGCCCGCCAAAACCCATTGAGGCCTGGCCGTATTGGGTTCCCTCGTCGATCAATTCCTTAATTCTCGTAACGCTAAGGGAGATTGGGTTTTGGGGGCCTTTTCTCGTGGCCATGGGGCAAATGGGACAGCGTAAATTGCAAAGGGATTTTATCTCGTAGTCTACGTGGAGGGGGAAGGGAGGAATTCGTTTAAAGCTTTTGGCCAGATCCCAGCGTTTCCGGTAATCGAGAAATTTTGGCCCAAGTTCTTGGGCCAGTAATTCCAGGGGATCGCCTTTGGCTAGAAATTTTGAGACGTTTCTAGAGTCGCTAAATACGGGAATGGCGGATGGCGCGGTAAGGCCGGATGGGGTCAAAGATAAGCCTCGGCTAAGCCATAGGGGTTTTGGGGTTGACCTAATTGAATCACGACCATCTCGCCGGGCGTGGCCTTGGAGTCAGGCTGCAAAAGGGCCGGGATGTAATTGTCGGTTAAAACCTTCAGCCTGCCGCTGCGATGGGGGGTATTTTCTATGATCGCTTCGCGGAAATTGCCAATTTGTGGGGCCAAAAATTCGGCCCTTTTTATGGCGTCAAGTTTTTTTAGCTTGGAAACCCTGGCCCTTTTGATGTCCGGGGATATTTGTTCGTTTAAGATAGAGGCTTTGGTTCCGGGCCGTGGGGAAAAGGGAAAAACGTGCAAGTAGCCAAAAGGCAGTTTTTCGGTTAATTCCAAGGTCTCCTGGAAATCGTTATCCGTCTCCCCCGGAAAACCCACCAGTATATCGGTGCCGATATTTATGTAGGGCATCAAAATTTTGAGATTGGCGATTAGGCAAGTCACCTGTTCCTTGGTGTAAGGGCGCCCCATGCGGGCTAAGATAACGTCGCTTCCGCTTTGTATGGGCGTATGGACGTGGGGGACAAGCCAGTCATATTCCAAAAGGGCGTCGATTATGGAGGGAACTTCCAGGGGTTCCAAGGAACTTAACCTAACCCGCATGTCGGTAAGTTTTGGTCCCAATACCCGATCGGTTTCATTCAACAAGGTCGAAAGATCCAGCCTGGGTTCCAAGTCACGGCCCCAAAGGCCCAGATGGATCCCGGTCAAAACCACTTCTTTTTCGCCCATGTTCAGGTAAGCCTCAAGGCCGGAGATGACGCGTTCTAGAGCCGAACTTCGAGACGGACCCCTGGCAAAAGGCACGGCGCAGTAAGCGCAGTAAGAGTCGCAGCCATCTTGGATCTTATGGAGAGCCCTAGTCCTCCAGGGTTTGGGGTCACCCAGATCGCCCACGGGCTCGGCCGTTGGTGAAACCAGGGTGGTCCCGGAGGGCATGCTTAATAATTCTGGGAGGGTAGATTTTTGGCTTTGCCCCAAAACCAGGTCACATAAGCCCCGCAGGCGGTCCGGATTAATCTGGGCCAAGCAACCAACGCCTATGACCTTGGCGCCGGGGTTATGGCGCCTTAGCCGCCTAAGGATGCTGATGGCCTCGCTCTCGGCCTTTCCGGTCACGGCGCAGGTATTTAAAACCACCAGATCAACGTCTTTGGGCGCCGATAATTCGTAGCCCTCGGTCTTAAGCATCTCAAGCATGGCCGTGGACTCAATCTGGTTGACCTTGCAACCCATATTTATGATTGAAGCTTTCATGTACGGTCTCAAATGTACGATAATTTAGTTGACCTGGCTTTTTTTTTGCTAATATTGATTCTTTTTATAGAGAAAAATTATGGTCTGAAAATATTTACATACGGCTTTAATATGTTAGTATTGACTTTTTTTACTAAGTCTACTTTATTAATTATGGCTTTAATGCGTATTTTTTTAAAAAAACGCTTATTGGAATTAAATGCCCCGCTAGATACTAGCCCAAGGCTAAGGGGAGTTTTGATTGCCCTTTAAAGCGAGGTGCCCGACAGTAATATTATACTCTAATAGGACGCACTTCGTAAACTCCCCTTTTTGTCAACCGCTCCCCTCTAGCCCCAGCTCCGATAGGCGGGCAGAATCAGGACTATTTTTGAGATAGACGATAGTTATTTAGGGAGAGGTCAGCTTTGAACCCTAAGCCAAATCTCGCCTCATGAAAGTGACAAGACCAGAAACCCTTTACCCTCCGGAGGGTCCCGAAGTTTTAGTCGCCTTGGAGCGATTATTTTGCGAAGGTTTTTGTTTTTGAGGGCGCGCTTGATTTTTTCATATGGCTGGTCTGGCGCCTGTGGGGACCTATCCCTTCAGGCAAAGTAGCCGATGGGTAGGCAAAACCCCCTGAGGGTCAATTTTTGTCATCGCTTGGTTAACATCATTTACGCCATAATTTTTTTAATAAGCATGAAATAGCGTATATGTTTTTATTTTCGCCTTTTTATCATGAGGCAAAGCGTTTGAAAAAGTTGTTTTTCCAGATTACATTAGGTTATGAAGGGTAATAATAACCACTCTCTGTCATCTCATCTTATTATTTTGGCTGGATTCTTTCCAAAGTCATGTCACCAGTGCCAAATGGCGCTTCGAATGTAAGCTCGATTGTATTCTCGTCTAGAATGATGACTTCATCTCGATTTCCCTCAGTGACGATATACCAACGGCCACCAGAGTGTACGAATTTAACATCAAAGCTAACCGTGTTACCTAACGTTGTAATGCTTATTTCATCTTTTGTTATATTGAAAATAATGTTGCTATTATAATAACTTAACATTGTGTTCACATAATTATCTGAGTCACGAGAAAGCTTCCAATCTCCTATAATCGGATTATCAATGGAGCTTCGGGCGATGATCGTGATTATGATAACCACGACGAAAGCGATGATGAGAACGGGTTTGATATAACGGTTAGACGTGGTTGGTTTTTGGGGAGGTACTCCCCCGGTTAGATTAGGATAGGTTTGAGCCATGATTTTTTCCTTTCCGAAAAAAAATTACCCAGTGGGGCATTGGCCGAGGCCAGTCTGGGAGAACGGATTTTGCGGCTACCCGGCGCGAGAAAGTTAACCACTCAAAAGACCACTCTTTGATCAAAAAGATCCGGAAGTCGCGATTTGGTCGGGCTCTGGCTTTATAAGGCCCGTTTAGTATGTCAGATTCCTAAACGTTTGACAACGTACTTGTGTTTTTGGGACTTTGTCTGCTTGGATTGTCCCATAATAGCCGGAAACTGGCCAGCCAAGGCGTTACCGCACACCAAGGCAACCCGTCAGAGCAATGCCGCGCCCTAACAATAGCCGTGGGTGTAAATATTTGACCACTGGCCAATGAAATACTAAAAAATAACTCATGAAAATTTTTGTTCATTTAAGAAAATACTCATTATAAATATTTAAACGTTGGTAATTTTTTGGCTAAAAAATAAACTTTGGTTTGATCTAGAAATTTAAGCGATTGCTGGTGTGGGCAAAAAGTGGGAATTAATGGTGTAAAAATGGAGAATAAACGGTATTTTCTAAATATTTATGGGAGCCTTATCGAGGTTCAATTAGCGGCTATAGATGGGGTAACGGAGAAACTTTTAATTATTTGGCTGTACCCTTTCCAAGGTCAAACCGCCAAGGGCTAATGGCGCATCGCTTTTAATCGTGATTGTATTTTCGTCAAGAATGGCGATTTCACTTCGTTCTCCACCGTTTATGATATACCAACGCCCGTCAACGTGTTCGAATCTAATATCCTCGGATTTTGTTTCGAAGGGAGATACCAGGATCATTTTATTTTTGGTTATTTTAATTCTGACGTTGCTAATGCTCCCAAGGGTCAGTAAGTTCACAAAAAAGTTGGAGCGAGGTGAAATCATCCAATCTCCAATAATCGGATTATTAACGGCGCTTAGGGAGAAGACCACGATCATGATAACCACGACGGCCCCGATGGCGAGCAAGGGTACGACATAACGGTTTGACGTGGATGGTGTTTGGGGAGGCACTCCCCCGGTCAGATTGGGATAGGTTTGAGCCATGATTTTTTCCTTTCCGAGAAAAATAGCCCCGTGGGGCATTGGCCGAGCCCAGTCTAGGAGAACGGATTTGGCCACCCGCCGCGAGAAAGGTAACCTCTTCAAAGACCTCGCGTTGATCAAAAAGGTCCATAAGTCGCGATTTAGCCGGGCGCTGACTTCATAAGGCTTGTTTAGTATGTCAGATTATTGAACGTTTGACAACGTGCTTGTGTTTTTCGTGACTTTGTTGGCTTGAATTGCCCCAAAATAGCCGGAAACTATGCCTAAGCGTTATTTGGCTAAAATTATGTTCTTAACCCTTCTGGCCCAAATCGCTCGCCTCAATACAGGTCCCCATGGGTTGGGTAACCCAGACGCTCCGCTTAAGAAAAAATCGCGCGTCACCTACTTAGCCAATAAGCCCGTAATCGGCTAAAAAGGCATCTTAGCGAGCTTTCGCTCCTGGGCTAGGGTTATTTATAGGGTTAAGGGGTCTGAGGGTCTCTGGGACCTCAATATGGCCGTTTAAAACCCAAGTCCCGACGACACCCGAGGTCCCCATACCTCCCAAAAATATTCCCACCAATATGGGGCCAGTTTAAAAACCTCTTTTTGTTTCTTCCGAGTATATTAAGCCTTTCGAGGGGGCCAATTAGAGAACTTTTGGGGAAACACTAAAAGGCCGGCCCCCTTTTGCCCGAGAACTTGGGCCCAAAACGGCCCCCTTTTGCCCGAGAACTTGGGCCCAAAACGGCCCCCTTTTGCCCGAGAACTTGGGCCCAAAAC
>JAITLH010000426.1 GCA_031277995.1 Deltaproteobacteria bacterium | reverse complement strand
AGCCAGCGGACGCACTTAACCCCGCCGCTGGTGGAACCCGAGCAGCCGCCCACGAAAAACAGGAAAAAGATCATGGCTTGGGCCAGAAAGGGCCAGGAAGTCCAGTCGGAGGAAAATTGGCCCGTGGTCGAGGCCACGGTGGTTGACTGGAAGAGGGCCTGAAAGAAGGCTTCGCCCGGGGAGGAAATGGTGCCGGTCCAGACCAAATTGGCGGCGGCGATGGTGGAGCAAAAAAGGAGGATGCCAATTAAAAAGAGAACTTCGGCGTTTAGGATTAAGGCCCGCCAGTTGCCGATTAAGGCTTGCCAGTATAGGGAGATGCTTATGGCCCCAAAAAACATGAAGGCCAAAATGACCGACTGGATGTAGCGGCTTTGGTGGTAGCCGGCCGATTCGTTGTAATTACTAAAGCCGCCCGTCGAGATGGTTACCAGGGCCTGGCAGAGGGATTCGAAAAAATCCAGGCCCCCGAACATCAGTAAAATCAATAAGATGACCGTTAGGGAAACGTACATGCCCCAAAGGATCTTGGCCGTTTGGGCCACCCGGGGGCGAAGCTTGTCCGAGGTGGGGCCGGAGAGCTCGCTTTTTAGCATGATCTGGCCGCCGACGCCCAAAAACGGCAGCACGGCCACCATCAAAACGATGATGCCCATGCCGCCAAACCACTGGATGACGGCCCGCCAAAAAAGCAGGCCCTTGGGGATGACCCTAAGATCGGCGATGGCGGTGGCCCCGGTCGAGGAATAGCCGGAAAAGGATTCGAAAATGGCCGACCAGGGGTCCAATAACCCGCTGAAAATAAAGGGCAAAGCCCCCATGAAACTAATCAAAAACCAAGACAGGCTGACCACGGCCAAACTGTCCCGATAGCGCGGCTCCTGGCCGGAGGTTTTTCCGCCCAGGGCCAACAAAAACGACCCGGCGAAGGTGGAGACCACCAGCGATTGCCAAAACCAGTTGGCCGAACCGTCGTCGTAGACATAGGCCGGAATAAGCGGCAACAAAAAACCCGACCCGGTAAAAAGCACGATCCAGCCCGAGAGATGGGCGATGAGGCGTGGATTAATCATAAAAAAATGGGCCGCCTCGGTCGATTCTTGCCCGGCGAAAGGTCCGTTCTCCGCCGGGTGTAAGGCCTTTTTTGGCCGGGTAAAAATAAACCAGCGGCGCCCCTGGCCGCCCTGGTCGGTTCGCCCCAGGGGCCGCTAGCCAACGGCGGTTTTCCCCAGTCGAAGTGAGTATATACTAGGCCAAAGCCCAACGCCATCAAAAAACGCCCCGGGCCCCTTAGGCCAAAATGGCCTCGCTTGGCCCGCCTCGCTTGGCCCGCGGGTTGGCTAAAGGAGCGCCTTGGTCACCGTGTGCACGACCTCGGTTCTGGCCACCACGGCCAGGACGTCGCCGATTTCCAAGACCGTGTCGCCCCTGGGCACCAAGGAAGTGTCGCCCCTAAGGATTCCGGCCACTATCGAGCCATTGGGAAACTTTACGTCCATGAGCTTTTTTCCCAGGCATTTGCTGTGTTCCGAGATCTCCATTTCGACCACTTCCGTGTCGTTATTTTGGAGGTTGGCCACGGTCACCACCAGGCCCTTATGGACGATTTTTAAAATGGCCGAAACGGCCGCGACCCGGGCCGAAACCAAGGACTCCAAACCGATGGCCGAGACCAAGGGGGCGTAGCTGTAGCGGTTAACCCTGGTGATGGTGTTGGCCGCCCCCAGGCGTTTGGCCAGAAGGCAAGTGACCATGTTTTTTTCGTCGTCGGTACCAACGGCGATAAAAACGTCGCAATCGGAGATGCCCTCGTCCTCCAAAAGCGACTGGTCGGTGGCGTCGCCGCGCAAAACGATGGTGTCGTTTAGTTCCCGGCTTAAATACTCGCACCTCTCGGGGTTTTGCTCGATTAATTTGACGGTGATGTCGTCCCTTTGTTCCAGGCGCCTGGCCAAACTTAGGCCCACCTCGCCACCGCCCATGATGAAAACGTTATTGACCGTCTTCCACTCGATGCCAAAAAACTCGGCCACCTCAGGCAAATGCTTTGGGGTGGCCGCCATGTAAAGTAAATCCCGGCCGTTTAAAACCGTGTTGCCGCCGGGAATCAAGACCTTTTGGTGGCGGTAAATGGCCACGACCAGGAGATTGTTCCCGGCGGACCGGGGCAAAACCTCGGACAAGGTTTTCCCCACGGCCGGATGCTGCCTGGGTAACCTTAGCCCGACAAACTTTAGCTGGCCCGAGCCAACGTTAATCACGTCCACGGCCCCGGGCAAATCCAAAAAATCCAAGATGTTATCGACCGTCAAGGTGGTGGGGTCGATTACGTTCGCCAAGCCCAGGCCTTCCTTTAAATCCGAGGAATTGACCGCCTTATACAAAAGCGGGTCCCTAATCCTGGCGACCCGTCTCACCTCCGGGGCCATGAGCTGACTGACCCGGCAAGCCAAAACGTTTATCTCGTCACTGGAGGTGACCGCCACCAAAAGGTCGCTATTTTCCAGCCCGGCGTCGTTTAAAACGTTGGGGTGGGAGGCCGAGCCCTTGATGGTTTGGACGTCCAGGGTATCGACCACGGCGTCCAGACGGCTTTGATCGGTATCGATCAAAATCACGTCAACCTTGTCCCTCGATAGCCTTTCGGCGATGTTATAGCCGACCTCGCCGGCCCCGGCCACGATAACTTTCATGCGAAAAAAATCCTAAAGCGACACCAATTTCTAAAAAATTGACAGCCAAAAAAACAATAATGATTACCTTAACGCCACTAAATATACTAAACGAAACCAATTTTACCCAACAAAGTAGCCAAAAAAAACCTGCCCCGCCCCACCCATGGCCGCCCATGGGCCAAACAACCCAACCCGCCCCCGGCCCAAAACTGGCCCCTAAAACCGTCAAATAAGCCCCTGGGGGCCCTTTAAGCCTTAAACCGGCATAAAGGCCTGGGCCAAGCCCCAG
>JAITLH010000248.1 GCA_031277995.1 Deltaproteobacteria bacterium | reverse complement strand
TATAGGTACCTTATATATTTGGTAGTAAAAATTTAATGGAAAACGCAAAATTTGACAAATAAAAAGATATAGTTATAAAAAAATCGTTCAATTAGAAAACAAATTAAAAATTAACATTGAGGCCATTTTAGAATATATCACGATAACTGATAAAATCGATAAACTTGAAGATACGTTACACCTTTATAGACTAGAAATAAAGAGTTTAATTTTTAACTTTATCGTAAAATTAAATCTTTAATAATAAAAAAGTTTATTTAACGTTATATTTATTTAGTAATGGGATCGCGACGTTATTATAACATTTATCGCTTTCCATTTTTGTGAAAAGAGTAATCATATTTCGCGGTTTGGTTACATTACAGCCCTTACCCGATGGCTTTAATCGATTTTTAAAGCCCGGAATTATTAACGCTTTCTGGGTTTTCGCTATCGTAACCTTTGGCGTTATATGCCTTATGGTCTATGCGATCAATTCGCGTCGTATATAAGTCGATAATTTATTAGTAGTTTTATTTTGGTCACCAGCGTCCAGGCCGCCCAAAAAAAGTTTTAGCCAGGGGCCAGGATGATCAAGGTCGATAAATGTTTTTTAGCTTGGCCATCGAAGCCAAAAACCTCATCGTCTTAAACCCTTCAGGCACGATAGCCCTGTGCTCATTGTGGACGCCGGTAGAATATCTAAAGCGGAGGATTGAGGAGCGTAAGCCCGAGTTGGTGGATCCGTCCCTAAGCCCTTTGGCCTTAATTGGCGGACTTTACGGCGGGGGCCTTAACGTCATGCTTCGAAACATCCACTATAACCCGCAGATCGATACCGTGATTCTTTGCGGCAAGGATTTTTCCGGGGCCAGCGATCACCTAAAACTTTTTTTTAAAAGCCAAGTCAAGTTAACCGGACAAAACCAGACCTACGTTTTTGAGGACGGTCATTTGGAGGAACTCGAAAAGATGATTATCGAGGGCCCCGGGGCCTCCTATACCATGGACAGTTTACTTTTGCCGGAGATGTTTAAGGAAAAACCGGAAGTTTTCGATCTGACCGGGGCCATTACCCCGGAGGTAATTTCCCAAATCTCGGACATATTTAAGGCCTATCGGCCAAGGGACAAACCCGGGGAAAGGCCCGAGATCATCCCCTTGCCAAAGCCAAAGGTCGATCTTTTTCCCTCGGATACCTTTAGCCAAGCCGTTACCGGTGAGACCATCACCGAGACCTGGGCCGAAATCTTGGCCAGGCTTCACCGTTTTGGGGTTCCGGTCCGCTTTAGAAACGGGAAAGAGCGCCTGGAACTCATGAATTTTAAGGCGGTGATCGAAAACCCGACGCTCATCACCGCCGAGGATCGAACCCTATTAAACGTTTCCGAGGAAAAACTAAACGAATACGGCGTCCAGCTCCTTAGCCCGGAGTTGGATCAAGGCCTTCCCTATACCTACGGGAATAGGATGCGGCGCTATTTTAACGTGGACTTCATCGACTGGGCGGCCAAGGATCTGGCCAAGGCCGGGGATTCCCGCCACGCCTTCGCCACCTTGTGGGACAACCAAAATGACCCAGACGGACACGATTCGCCTTGCCTGGTCTCCGTTTTTTTTCGAAAGGCCTTGGACAAAGTCCATATGACCGCCCAGTTTCGGTCCCATAACGGAGCCAGGGCTTGGCCGATCAATTGCGTGGGCCTGCAGGGCCTTATGAAACGGGTCTGCCATGAAGCCAACGCGAGTAAAGATCGTACCGAGGAACATGAACTTAGCCCCGGGCGCTTGACCGTTTTTTCCATGTCCCTTTCTTTGGATCCCGCCGATCTGCCGCAAGTGCTTTCAATAATCGAGGCCAGGGAAGCCCGGGCCTTTAAAATGAAAAACGATCCCAACGGGTTTTTTAAAATTACCGTTGACCATGAACGAAAGCTCATAACCGTTTTTCATTATTCCCCCACCTCGGAACTTTTGGCCGAATACGGCGGCAAAAACCCCTCGGAGATCGGTTGGAAACTGGCCAAAAACAAGGCCTTTTCCGATCCCTACCACGCCCTTTACCTAGGCGGCCAATTGGAGCGGGCTTGGCGCGCCCTCCACCTGGGAACGCCTTACGTTCAAGACAAAAGCCTTCCCGACTAGCCGCCTAATCTGGCGGCTTAGTCGGGCGGCCAAAGCCGGCGGTTTAGTCTGGCCGCTTATTCTGGCGGCTAAAAAAACGGACCAATCAATGGATCACGTCTCGGATCTTAACCCCCACCAAATTAAAGCGGTCACGACCACGGAAGGCGCGGTAAGGGTTATCGCCGGTCCCGGAACCGGAAAAACCAGGACCCTAACCAGGCGTTACGCCTATCTCGTGGACACCTTGGGGGTAAGCCCGGCCAACATTTTGTGCGCTACCTTTACCAACAAGGCGGCCAACGAGATGAAAAAAAGGATCCGGGAGACGCTAGGCGATCTGGATCTGGGTTACATCTCAACCATCCACTCGTTTTGCCTGAGGCTTTTAAAAGAAGACATCCACGTTCTGGGGTACCCAAAAAACTTTATAGTCCTTGATAATTACGATCAAATAGACATCATGGATCAAATTTTTGGGGAAATGAATTTAAATATGTCTGACCTCACCATAAAGACCGCTTTAGATACTATAATAGAAACTAAAAAACTTTTTTCTTACTCTTATATTGGTAGTTTTAACCTTCTAAATAATGAAGAACTGAAAGAAAGTTATTTAAATACCGTTGACAGGGATCAAGGCATTTTTTTAAGATATTTATATAAACAAAAACAATCTTACGGTCTTGACTTTAACGACCTAATAAACTTCGCTTCCCATATTTTGGAAAACTTTGCCGAGGTCTTGGACAAATGGCAAAAAAGGCTTCAGTATGTCATGGTTGACGAATTTCAGGACGTCAGTAAACGCCAATATAAATTAATGGCCCTGCTGGCCGATTACCATAAAAACCTATTCATAGTCGGCGATCCCGATCAGACCATCTACACTTGGCGCGGTTCCCACGTCAAACAATTTATCGATTTTACCGAGGTCCACACGCCTTCGGTGGGGCTTAGCCTTCCGACCAATTACCGCTCGACGGATCAAATCATCGCCGCGACCTGCTCGTTAATCGAACACAACGACGAGAGACTGCCTTACCGGCAAGTGGGCCTTAAGCCCAATGGCGCCAAACCCAAATTTTTCCGCGCCAAAAACCGCTACGCCGAAGCCGAATTCGTGGCCAACCGCGTCAAAAACATCATGGACAAAGGCGTTCCGGCCGACCAAATAGCCGTGATATACCGGGCCCATCACTTTAGCCGAACCATTGAGGAAAAATTCTTTCGCGAAAAAATTCCCTATCGGCTTTACAGCGGCACGGCCTTTTACGGCCGAAGGGAGATCAAAGACATGATCTCCTATTTACGCATGCTGACCGCGGCCGACGACATGTCCTTTCGCCGGACCATTAGGGTGCCAAATAAAGGCATCGGCAAAAAAACCCTGGCCCTAATCGCCAAACAAGCCGAACGCCAAAACTCTAGCTTATATGAGGCCCTCCTGGGAATGGTTAACTTGCCCATTCTGGCCAGGACCGGGGCCCTCAAATACGCGAGGGCCATCGAAAACCTCAGAACCCTGGTTGGCCAATTATCCCTAATCGATCTCTTCCAAAAACTCTTGGACGATACCGGTTACGAAGCCTACCTGCGGCTCCAAGGCGATCAAGAAAGGCTCGACAACGCCGCCGAACTCAAACGGGCCGTGGCCGATTTTGGCAAGGATCCGGAGGTCACGCTCGATGATTTTCTGGCCCAAGCGGCCTTGTTTACCGACGTCGATTCCGACGCCCCCGAAAAAACCGTCAAACTCATGACCATCCACGCGGCCAAGGGCCTGGAATTTGACGCGGTGTTTATAATCGGCCTGGCCGAAGGCTCCCTGCCGAGTAAACGGGCCAACACCCCCGAGGAAATGACCGAGGAACGCCGCCTATGCTACGTGGCCATGACCAGGGCCAGATCCCTGCTTTACCTCGCCAACTCCTCTGGCCGAACCCATGAGGGCACCTTTACCCATACCTCCAGATTCGTCTACGAGATGGGCCTAAATAACCTTGAACTCCTAACCCATCCCGGCACCCCGCCCTAGGCCTATGTCCCACGCGGGGACCAAATCGCTTTAATCACCTTCACCCAAGGCCAAAAGGTCATCCACCCTTCCTGGGGCCCGGGCACCATCCTCTCCCTTAGCGAAAAGGAGTTTTCCTACCAAGTCCAGTTCGATCGCTTCGAAACCCCCAGAAACCTGCGCTTTGACGCCCCCCTCGCCCCGGCGGACTTACCCGAACCCGCCAACCCAAACGCGCCCCCAACCGCCACCGACGCTCCGAATTCCTCCGGCCTTCCCAACGTCACCTTGGTAAAATTTAACCAAAACGGCAATTAAACGGCCCTGGCCTGGGCAAATAACCAACCGAATTTTTATAAAAATTACGACAACAGTATTCTTTGAGATTAAAATAAAAAAACACTGTCTTGACAAAAGTTATTTAAATAAGTTCAGGCCTAGGCCTTGAGATAACGTCAATTTAGGCCGACCAAAAAATTCCAATCATTGCCAAACAAATATCAAAGTAAAACTTTCGCTTCAAATGGTTAAAACCCAAGGGGGTAGGCGCCAAGCTTAGGGCTGACCTATTCGTAACAAAAATTACAAAAATAAGTTTTGAGATAAAAATTATAATTATTATTTTTGTTACAAAAATAAGTGCCGGGGCGGCTTGAATCGTTCGCCGATTAAATAAGTTACGGCATTGGGGTTGGGATTATATGTTTAACCCGGCCAAAAAAATTCCAATCATTGCCAAACAAATATCAAAGTAAAACTTTCGCTTCAAATGGTTAAAACCCAAGGGGGTAAGCGCCAAGCTTAGGGCTGACCTATTTGTAACAAAAATTACAAAAATAAGTTTTGAGATAAAAATTATAATCATTATTTTTGTTACAAAAATAAGTGCCGGGGGCGGCTTGAATCGTTCGCCGATTAAATAAGTTACGGCATTGGGGTTGGGATGAAAATCTTAAGCCAGCCAAAACGTCAACGTTCTGTTTAGATCCCTTATTCTTTATAAAAATTTTAATCGGCTTATTTTTTTGTAATAATATTATTTTTTAATACTATTTCATGATTTTAAATACTATACATTCTTAAAAATATTTAGTCATCTTATGGAAATTTTTTATAGAAAATACCTAAGAGGCAAGCGCTTAGCCACAATAATGATTCAATTAATTTCACATGAAATGTAATCAATCAGTTTGATTTTGTTTGTCGGGTTTTCAGATCCCGTATTGGTCGAAACTTTATTTGCGGGTGGGCGGAGTGAAGCGACGGGACTAAGGAGGGGGTGCGCCTAAAGGTGTTTGGCTTGTCCGGTTCCGTTTACGG
>JAITLH010000161.1 GCA_031277995.1 Deltaproteobacteria bacterium | reverse complement strand
GAACGATGTTTGGCGAAAGGTTTTCATGGAATTTTTATCGATGCTGGTTGACGGCGCCATGGGGCTAATTGATTTTATCCTCCATATAGACGTCCATTTAAACGCCCTGGTAGCCCAGTATGGTTGGCAGACCTATTTAATAATTTTCCTAATCATTTTTTGGGAAACGGGGGTGGTCATCTGCCCGTTTTTACCCGGCGACTCGCTTTTGTTCGCCGCCGGGGCCATCTCCCACCAGGCCGCCTCACCCCTTTCGCCGGTCACGCTTTTTCTGGTCATCGCCTCGGCGGCCTTTTTGGGCGACACGGTCAATTATTGGGTGGGCCGATATATAGGCCCCAAGGCCCTTAACCGAGACGGGCGCTTTTTGAAGCGAAAATATCTGGACAAAACCCGGGATTTTTTCGATCGCTACGGCGTTTCGACCATTATCCTGGCCAGGTTCGTCCCCATCGTTAGGACTTTCGCCCCCTTCGTGGCCGGGGTTGGCCACATGGTTTACCCCCGTTTCATGTTTTATAACCTTATCGGCGGGGTGGCCTGGAGCGCCATTTTCATCACGGCCGGCTACTTTTTCGGGAGCCTCCCCTTGGTCAAAGACAACTTCACCTTGGTCATTTTGGCCATAGTTTTCATCTCGGTTCTGCCGATGGTCTTTGAATACTTTAAGCAGGTTCGTAAAAAAGCCCGGGAAATCACCCCGCCCGAAGGAAACTGAAAGCCCCAAGTTCTTTTCGCTTTCCAAAATTCGCCTTTCGCGAAACGCCCGGACGGGCCTATCGCGAAAGCCGCCCCAGGCCAATACCTTAGCCTGGGTTTTCTCGATGACCCTTTAAATTTGGATTTTTTAAAATGGACTACAAAGATACTTTAAACTTGCCCAAAACCGACTTTCCCATGAAAGCGGGTTTGCCGGCCCTGGAACCCAAGATTCTCAAAAAATGGTCGGAGCTTGACTTGTACCATCGGATCTTGGAGCGCGGCAAAGATCGCCCGGTCTGGGTCCTCCACGACGGACCGCCTTACGCCAACGGGCGAATTCACGTGGGCACGGCCCTAAACAAAGTTTTAAAGGACATCATCGTAAAGTCAAAGACCATGCTGGGCTTCCATTCGCCTTACGTGCCCGGCTGGGATTGCCACGGCCTTCCGATCGAGCATCAGGTCGATAAGCTTTTGGGCCCCAAAAAAGCCCAGATGAACAAAGCCGACGTCAGGCGCCAATGCCGGGAATACGCCAAAAAATTCATCCAAATCCAATCCGAGGAGTTTCAGCGCCTGGGGGTTTTGGGCGAATGGGGCGACCCGTACCTGACGATGAATTACGAATTCGAAGCCATCATCGCCCGGGAGCTGGGCAAAATGATCTTGGACGGGCGGCTTTACCATAGCCTAAAGCCGGTCCTGTGGTGCGGAAGCTGCCGGACGGCCTTGGCCGAGGCCGAGGTGGAGTACGAAAACCACGTCTCGGACAGCATTTTCGTGGCCTTTAAACTCGTCTCCGACCCGGCGCCCCTTTTGGCCGAGCTTTCGGGCCAAGACGTCGAGCTGGTTATCTGGACCACCACGCCCTGGACCATTCCGTCCAACATGGGGGTGGCTTACAACCCGGCCTTTACCTATGGGGCTTACCGCTTTGGGGCAAGGGTTTTCGTGGTGGCCAGGAGCTTGGCCCCAACCCTTTGGCCGCGCTTTGGGTTGGGCGAACCCGAGGATCTGGGGAACGTCAAAACCGAGGCCTTGTCGGGCTTGGTTTGTCGGCATCCTTTGTACGATCGGGAATCGAAAATCGTCCCGGCCGCGTACGTAACCGACGATCAAGGAACCGGGCTGGTCCACACGGCCCCCGGGCACGGCCGCGAGGACTTCGAAACCGGCCAGAACTTTAACCTCCCGACCTTTTCCCCCTTGGACGATCAAGCCCGCTTTACCGACGAGGTGCCGGACCTTTCGGGGATAAGGGTTTTGGAGGCCAACCCCAAAGTCATTGAGCTATTAAGGGAAAAAGGGGCCCTTTTGGGCTCGGAAAAGCTAAGCCATCAGTATCCCCACTGCTGGCGTTGCAAAAAACCGGTGGTTTTTAGATCGACTCCCCAGTGGTTCGTGTCCATGGAAAAGTTCGATCTTAGGAAAGAAACCTTAAAGAGTATCGACCAAGTGGCCTGGATCCCCAAATGGGGCCGGGAGCGCATTTACGGCATGATCGAAAACCGGCCCGACTGGTGTGTCAGCCGCCAAAGGTCCTGGGGCGTCCCCATAACCTTGTTTTTCTGTAACTCTTGCGGGAAATGGCATTATTCCAAGGCCATTGGGGAAAAACTCTTTTCCTTAATTAAGGAAAAAGGGGCCGACGTCTGGTTTGACCTTACCGAAAAAGAACTCCTGCCCGACGGCGAAAAATGCCTGGCCTGCGGTTCGGCGGAGTTCACCAAGGAAACGGACATTCTGGACGTTTGGTTTGACTCGGGCTGTTCCTTTGCCGCCTGCTGCGAGCTTAGGGCTTACCTCCCCGATCGGCCCAACATGTACCTGGAGGGCTCGGATCAGCATAGGGGCTGGTTCCATTCGTCTCTTTTGGTCTCCATGGCCAACCGGGGCCGGGCGCCTTACCATGAGGTCCTAACCCACGGTTACGTCGTTGACGGCGCCGGCAAAAAGATGAGCAAATCATTGGGCAACACCATGGAGCCCGACGACATCATCAAAAAATACGGGGCCGACATCCTAAGGCTTTGGGTTTCGGCCGAAAACTATCAAGACGACATCAGGATCTCCAACCAGATCATGGACATGTTGGCCAAGGCCTATTTTAATTTCAGGAACACGGCCAGGTTCATACTTGGAAACGTCCACGATTTCGATCCAAAGGTTGACGCCCTCGGCCCCGAAAAGATGGACAAGCTCGACAAATACGTCTTGCATCAGTTAAACGTCTTAATAGACAAGGTCAAAACGGCCTACTCGGACTACGAGTTTTACGCCATCTACCAATCGATCAATAAATTCGTGGTCTTTTTGTCTTCCCTCTACCATGACGTCATAAAGGATCGGCTCTACACCTTTAAGGCCAAAAGCGATGAGCGCCGGGCCACCCAGACGGTCATGAGAGAGGTCCTAAGTAGCCTTACCAGGTTAATGGCCCCGATACTCTCCTTTACCGCCGAGGAGATCTGGTCGCGTTTGGAGCCAGACGAGAGCGTGTTTTTGACCGACTTTCCCAATGCCGACCCGGCTTTGGTAAGGCCCGAGGAAGCGGCCGAGTTTGAGAAGTTTTTGGACCTTCGGGCGGTCATTTACAAGTCCCTTGAGGAAGCTCGCCAAACCAAGACCATCGGCGGCGGCCTTGAGGCCGAGCTTACCGTCACCGCCTCCGGGGCCGATTACGAGACCTTAAGTGGCCATGACAATCTGGCCGAGCTTTTTATCGTAAGCCAGGTCAGCCTTAAAAAAGGCCGGGACGGCGAACCCCTTAAAGTCTTGGTTAAGGCCAGCCAAAACGCCAAGTGCCCGCGCTGCTGGATCCGTCACCCCGAAGTCAAAGGCGACGGGGTTTGCCCCAAATGCCAGAAAGCCCTGGCCTAAAGGCCCAGGCTTTTTGGCCCAAATGCCAACGCCCATGACCCAAATCACCATGACCCAAATCAAAGGAGTCTAAGTGTCTTCCTACCTGGTTCTGGCCCGCAAGTATCGACCTAAAACCTTTGGCGACCTCATCGGCCAATCCCAGGTGAGTCTTACGCTGACCAGGGCCATGGAGGTGGGTAGACTGGCCCACGCCTATCTTTTTACCGGTCCCAGGGGGGTGGGCAAAACCACGGCGGCCAGGCTATTGGCCATGGCCCTAAGCTGTAGCGGGACTCCGCCCAAGCCTTGCGGGGTCTGCCCTTCCTGCCTCGAGATTCAAAACGGCCAGTCGGTGGACGTAATCGAGGTGGACGGGGCTTCCAACCGGGGCATCAACGAGATTAGGAGCCTTAGGGAGTCGGTCCAGTACCTGCCCGTCAAAAACCCAAAGAAGGTCTACATTATCGACGAGGTTCACGCCCTCACCAACGACGCCTTTAACGCCCTTTTGAAAACCCTGGAAGAGCCCCCCAGCCACGTGGTTTTTATCTTCGCGACCACGGAAGCCCAAAAGCTTCCGGCCACGATCCTTTCGCGTTGCCAACGCTACGATTTTAGGCGCATCAAGGTTGACGACATCGTTTCCCGTTTAACCGACGTCGCCAAAAGCGAAAACGTTTTGGCCCAAAAAGACGCCTTAACCATCATCGCCCGCCAATCCGAGGGCGGCCTTAGGGACGCCTTGGGGCTTATGGATCAGGTCATCGCCTCGGCCGGGGAAATCACCCTAAGCGCCGTCGATAACGCCCTGGGACTGATTAACCGCGACCTAATCATCCGCACGGTCCTTTCGACCCTAAAGGGCGATTTAAAGGACGCCCTGGGCGTTTTGGAAGAGGCTTACAACCTCGGCTATGAGTTTAAGGAACTGGGCCTAAGATCCCTTGAGCTAATCCGCACCTTGACGCTTTTTAAGGCCGCCCCCACGGCCCGCGACTCCCTGGACCTAACCGACGACGAACTTACCAGATACAAAGAAATCACCAACGACGTCGCCCTGCCCACCCTCCACCGCCACCTGGAGAGCTGGCTAAAATTCCAAGGCGAAATGGCCCGCCACCCCCAGCCCCGCTGGCTTATGGAATCGCACCTCATACGCCTGTGCCAAATGGCCCCCCTGGCCGAGCTGGGCCCCCTCACCGCCCGCCTTCTGGACTTCCTCGAATCCGGCGGCGCTCCCCCGGCCCAGGACCCCGGGCCGCCGCCTCGCTCCCAGGACACCCCCCTGGCCAAAAGCGCCGCCTTGGCCCAAAGCCAAGCCATCGCGAGGCCCATCCCCCAAACCCCAAAGCCTGAACCGGTAGCCGTCGAAGCGCCCCAGCCGGTGGCCGCCACCCCCGAAACGCCCGAGCCTGCGCCGATAGCCGTCGAGACGCCCGAGCCGGTGGCCGCCACGCCCCTCGAAACTTCAAAGCCTGAGCCCATAGCCGACGAAACGCCCGAGCCGGTGGCCGCCACGTCCCAAACGCCCGAGCCCATAGCCGACGAACCGCCGGAACCTGGGACCTCGGAAGCTCCGGCCCCGTCTGACCAAGAACCAACGGGGCACTTGGAAGAACCGGACTTGGAAGAGCCCCAACGCGAAACTTCGCTTACCCAAAATTCCGGTCCAATAAATCCCGACCCAGAGGAGCGATTTGACGATGGGGCTTATCCAGAGCCGGAAGGGGAATTTGGTTACCCTCTCCCCGAGGAAGAACCGGTTCGCCCCACGGCCAGGAAAACCGGGGTCGGAAGCGGCCGGGACGAGGTTTATGATTTCCTTGACGCCGATGGCATACCCGATTTCGCGGCCATGGCCGCTAATGAAGGGCCACTGATGCCCAGTCGGCCCGAGGGGGTCACCATGGACGAGCCGCCCTCGGCCAAGGAAAACATCGACAAGTTATTGGAACTCCCCGACGTAAAAAATCTCAAAGCCTTGTTGCCGGGAAAGTTTACGCGCTACGCCTCATTTTCGCCCTTTGAACTAAACCGCCAAAACCAAGAGGGCGCCCCCGAAAGCCCAGAAGAAATTAAAGACCTGACCGCGACCCAAGGCGACGACGAGGCCGATTTTTTCGAATCTGCCGGGGAAGAAGACTGGACCGACTAAGGGGCCCACGGCCCCCTCGTGGCCATCGGCGCGAAAATCTCGCCAAATTAAGCCGGCCATTGGTTAAGCCGGCCATTGGTTGGTCCGGCCTTTTAGGTTTTTTGGCTTAAAAATTTAAAACCTCAGCCCCTCAAAAAATTGGCCCGTAAAGGCCCCAAACAGGGCCGCGGCGGCCTTTGGGCGCGAGATCGAGGCTTTTTTCTAGGGGCGGGTCAAGGACGCGCCGCGCCCATTCGCGGGCCTAGTTTCGCGGGCTTAGTTTCGAGGGCCCCCGAATCGTTTTCAAGCCGCCCACAAAACTTAAACGTTAACCGCTACGGTAGTGGGGGGGGAGCGATTTTTTTTTATAAATGTGAGACGCCCAAATAATCAAACCCAAAGCGGATAA
>JAITLH010000194.1 GCA_031277995.1 Deltaproteobacteria bacterium | reverse complement strand
CCATGGCCAATGCCGACGCGACCGATTTTCGGGCCAGCCAGGGAAGATTGGGGGAAATATCCGCCGAAACGGGGGTAAAAAACGCGGCCGGGGGGCCGGATTTTGAAGTAATTTGGGAGGACGCGGAATAAAAATAAATCCCAACGTTAGTAACGACTTTGAAAAAGTATACTTTTTTAGCGTTTTTTAAGGAAAAAATTGATTTTTAGTGATTTTTTTGTCACATCACATCCCGGAGTAAAATCATGGCCGTAATCGATCTGGTCAAATATAATGGACCAAACAGCGTTTTCGCCTGGAAATTTCCCAGCGAGGAACTTAGCACTTGGACGCAGCTCATCGTGGCCGAGTCGCAAGAAGCCGTATTTTTTAAGGGCGGCCAGGCCCTGGACGTTTTTGGGCCGGGGCGCCATACCCTGTCCACGGCCAACGTTCCGATTCTGGCGGGTTTGTTTAAGCTTCCCTTTGGCGGCCAGTCGCCCTTCACGGCCGAGGTTTGGTTCGTCAATAAAGCCCATTCCCTGGACATCAAATGGGGCACCCCCTCGCCCATACAGCTTCAGGACCCAAAATTCGGGGTCATGATTCCGGTCCGCTCCTTTGGCCAATTTGGCATCAGGATAGCCAACTCTTCCAAGTTTTTGATTAAACTTGTCGGCACGGTGCCGGTATTTGACCAAGAGACCTTACTACGCCATTTTAAAGGAGTCTATCTTAACAAGGTCAAAGACTCCCTGGCCGGGTACTTGGTTAACAAGAAGATCGGCGTTTTGGAAATTAACGCCTATTTGGACGAACTCTCCGAGCACATGAGAGAGAGGATTAAGCCGACCTTTGACGATTACGGGATAGAGCTGGTTAACTTTTACGTAAACGACATTAGCGTTCCGGAAAACGATCCGGCCGTCATCCAGCTTAAGGCGGCCCTGGCCAAGCGGGCCGAGATGGACATCATCGGCTACAATTACCAGCAGGAACGGACCTTCGATACCCTGGAAGGGGCGGCCACCAACCCCGGGGCCGGCCAGGCCGGGATGATGGGCGCCGGAATAGGTCTGGGCATGGGCCTGGGCGTCGGCGGGGCCATGGGCGGCCAGTTTGGCTCCATGGCCCAAAATTTAAGCGTTACCGGTGGCGGGGGCACCCAATGCCCCAATTGCCACGGCCTAATCCCGGACGGTAAGCGCTTTTGCCCCGATTGCGGGCAGCCCCTGGCCCAAAATCAGGTCAAACCCCCTCCCCAAAAGGCCGTAATAACTTGCGACAAATGCGGCACGGTCATTCCGGACGGGGCCCAGTTTTGCCCCAACTGCGGGGACCCGTATAACCCTTGCCCCAATTGCGGAAAGGATCTACCCTCCGGCACGGCCAAATGCCCGTCCTGCGGGGCCATGATCCCCATCCCCTGTCCCTTGTGCGGCCAAAAGGTCAGCCCGGACGCCAAGTTTTGCCCCAGTTGCGGCGGGGCCATAGCCAAAAAATGTCCCCACTGCGGACATGACCTCTCCTTGTCGAGTAAGTTTTGCCCCAATTGCGGACAAAAAATCTAAAAATTTCATTTAGGATGGTTTAATATGGCCTTTTTTAACACTAGATTGAAGGTCACGGTCATTATCGGGGCGATCTGGATGGTGATTACCCTGGTTTTCTACCTTTTGGTCACCAACGAACCCACGAGTACCCAGAATCTGGGTCTTTTTTTCTTGCTTTTTTGCGAGGCCCTAACCATCGGCGGTTTGGTTTTGCAAGAGGTGGTGCCCAGGGGCACGGGGCCCATGTTCCGCATGGGCAGCTACGTGGTCGTTCCGGCCTTTGGGTTCCTGTCCATTTTATTCGCCTTCGTCCACGCCATGGGCTGGGCCACCAGCACGACTTGGCTTGTTTTACTTGAACTAATCGTCATCGGGGTTTTCGTCTCAATCGAAATCCTTTTGTATCTGTCCTCCAAAAGCACGGCCGATACCGATAGGATAACCTCCGCCCGGATGGGCGTGGTGATGGACATGCGGGCCCGGCTAGACAATCTGGCCAAGCTTCAAAACCTACCCCAGGATTTGACCGCCAAGCTAAACAGGGTCGCCGAGGAAGTTAGGTACTTTGACAAAAATTCCTCGGTTTCTTCCGATACCACCATCGGCGACAAAATCGGCCTCCTGGAAGGGCTTTTGGCCCAGTCGGCCGGCGACGTGCCGCCGGGTACCGATAAACTTCTGGACGAACTTTTGGCCCTAACCAAGATCCGCGGCCGGGAAGCCGCCGACGCCCAAAGGGGCGGTTTTTAGGGCGCCTTGGCGGGTTTTTTAAAAAAAGGGTAAACCAAAGGCCGTCTTTTTTTTGATTTTTGGCGAGCCTTAGGCCTTGGTCGGTTTGTTTTCGGTCCGGCGCCTTTAGTTTAAACTTTAACGATTCAACTTTGGCCGGAAATTTTCACTAAAAAAATAAAATTTCCCATAAACGGTCAAATTTATAGACGCCTTAGGAATTAAGATGGATGCGTTAACTCATATAAATTGCCCCAATTGCGGTGGCGACGTTGAGATAAAGCCAGGACTCTTGTCTCTCATTTGTCCATATTGCGACTCAAAGATATCTTTGGTCACCCCCAAAGAGACGCCCAATTTAATCATTGAGTTCTTGATTCCGGTCGGCGTCGACAAAACCGACCTCACTTCCTTGGCCCACGCCCTCATGATCGCCCCCGAAACCGCCCCGGACGACATCTTGGAAAAAAGCCAGGTAGAGGAAGCCACTTTTTATTACGTGCCTTGCTACCAGGGGGAAGGGAAGTTCGATTGCGATTGGGCGGATTCCTTTGGCTTCGATCGCCAGGAGACCTACACCGATTACGTGACCAAAACCGACAGTAACGGGCGATCGAGATCCGTCCCGGTTACGAGGTATAGGACGGTAACCGACTGGAGGCCGGCCAGCGGCACGGGCTCGGCCAGGTTTTTACGGGTGGTCAGCGCCGCCGATCCCCAGCAAATTCCCCAAGCCGTCTCCGACATGCTCCAAGAAACCATTCCCTTCCAGCCCATAGTTTTTAACCAGGCTTTGATGGGCGGCCTGTCGGGCTTGGATTTCGCCTATAGTCCCGAGCAAGGGGAATACGCCTTAAACCGGATGGTCCAGGAAAAAGACGCCAAAAACTTCGCCTACAAAAGGGCCCAGGGCGATCACCAAAGGGACTGGGCCATCGATTCCATCGTGACCTTCGACGGCCCCGTAAAGGCTGGCTATTTACCCTTGGCCAAGTACGTTTTTTCCTACGCCGAGCGCTACTACACGATTTGGGCCGAGGGGGTAAGGCTTTCCACCCACATCAAAGACGACATGCCCGTCGACCACGACCGGCAGCGCAAAATATCCTTTGGCTATAGGCCTTTCCAGTTTTCCCTTCTGGCCGTGGGCGTGACCTTCGCCATAGCCCTGTTTGCCCTTTCTTCCAAGTTTAACTGGACCCCCTTATTGTGGGCCACTTTCATAACCCTGGGAATTTCTTTGACTTATGGCTTGGTTAGATCCCACGCCATTTCCAACTACTCCAAAAGCCTAAGGGAAGCTTCCCTGGCCGCCAAACAGTTGGAGATCTCGGATTCGACCAACCCAAAACCCGACGCGGAACGCCGCGCCCTTTTGGAAAAAAGCCGGCCCAAGCCCAGGGGTTTTTTCGCCAGGACCGATCAAGACAAACCCCTCATCCTCACCATGACCTTGGTTTTCGTCTTCGCCCTCTTGATTTCTTTCTTTATCGGCATGGGCGCCTCCAAAACCCGCTCCTCGACCCGATATGAAACCACCACTTGGGACCAAAATGAAAGTTCCTCCTGGGATCGAGACGAGTCTGAAAGTTCCTCCTGGGACCCAAGCCCGACCCCAGCTTCGACCCCAGCCTCGAGTCAAGCCTCGAGCCAATCTTCAAGCCAGGCTTCAAGCCAGCCCCCAAGCCAATCCACAAGTCAGCCTTCGGCCCAAGCTTCAAGCCAAGCAACAAGTCCGCCCCCAAGCCAATCTTCGGGCGATTCCTCGGCCGCGCGACAGTACGCCTCGACCAAAAGCCCGAGCTCAAACGATTATTTAACCCAAAGCCCCTACGTGGGCATACCTACCGGACCCAACCAAGCCATCCCGGTGGATCCCCGGAAAGGGCCTTTCAATTGGTCCAAACTTTTTTGCCCCGGGACGCCGCCCGATTATTGCCTGACCACCGATGGTCCCGTTAACGGGGTGGTTTACGCCCTAATAAGCGCTTCCAGTTCCACCGGTTCCAGGCTGGATTTTTTGGCCCGATACGCCGACGGAATGCCCAACGGTCCCAAGGTTTTTTACGACGATCGCGGCGACATGCGAAACGTTAGTTATTTTAAAGACGGTTCCATGTTTGGTATCCAAATTGGCTTCTATCCCTCAGACGAGCAAGACAACCAACCAATTTTTAGCGTAAGCGAATACAAAAATGGCGTTTTGGACGGACTGGTCATGAGATTTGACCGAGAAGGCAACCTGGCCTCGGCTACCCAATATCGCTCCGGACGGGCCGACGGCGAAGCCTATGAATACTTTCCCGACGGCTCGGCCAAATCCAAGTTAACCTACGACCAAGGCTCCCCCGTCGGAAGGGCCCAGAACTTTACCCAGGGGCAGGTAACCAACGCCTTCCCGCAATTCGCCCAATGGGATCTGATTAACTCCATTTCCGAGGAAGTTAACGACATGATTACCGAGGTGCCGAAAATAGCCGAACTCAGATGACCGCTTAGCCCCAAGGAGCCAAAAGGGAGCCAAAAGAAAGCCAAAACCCCCCCCGGGCCAAAAACGCGCCCCAATCCCGGGCCAAAAACCCCCGGCCCCGCGAAGGCCCCTAATAAGCCCGTAGAGAGGTTCTGGGCCAAAATCCGACCCAAACTACCTTCCGGCGATTCGAATCGCTCTGGGGGCCCTTTTTGGCCGTTCGCGGGGCGTTTTTTGATTGGGGTCGAGGTAGCGAAAACCCGCCGGCCTCCTTTTGGCCAAAAATTGGCCAAAAAAACGCCCCCGGAGACATTTCAAAGCGGGGGCCATGGGTTATCTTCCCATTTTTGGCTCGCCTGGCCAAATCAAGGGACGTTTTAACTTTTCCGCGGTCGTTAGGGGACTAACGGATATCGGCTTGGCGGCGGTTTTCGCGAAAAAGGGCCCATATAAGCCCATGGGGAGGTTTTTTTTTAAAACAAAGCGCTTTTTGGGATAAAAAAAACGCCCCGAGGGGGCTTTTTTTTTGGCCGGAGGGGGAAATTTAGCGGGGTTTAGCGGGGCAGGGAGGAAAGGGAGTCTTGGAGTTCGGCCACCAGATCGGATCGCAAAATGGTGTGGGATTTGGCGGTCATGGCCACGGTGTTGGGATCGCTTACGTCTAGGCTAACCAGGCCCCCGCGGTTGGAGTATTGGTGGGCCACCAGGTGTTTTTTGCCCAATGTTCGGCCCCAGCGCGGGGCCAGGCAACGGTGGATGTTGCCGCTGACCTGGTGTTCGGGGAGAATGAGCGACGGGGTAAAGCTCCTTAGGGCGTAGTCGCCTCCGCTAACGTCCAGGGAGGTGACGCAAAGGACGGCGGCCCCGGTTTTTTGGAGTTTTTCCCGATCCGGGACGAGCCTACGGAGCTGGACGGTGGTGTCGATAAACAATATGGCCGCCCGGTTGGGGGTGAGCCCGCCCCAGGTTATGGCTTTGGGATTAATGGAAAGGACTTCGGCGTAGGCGTAAAGGTTGGTGGGGTCCATTTTGTTCATGGAAATGGCCGAAAAACCAATCTCGGTTTGATCCAAGGGGGCCTTTTTGGCCACGAGCGCCCCGTCCTGGGTCAGAAACTCGATTTTCTCGTCCGGGGGCAACAAGCCCAGTTCGAAAATTAGGTGGGCGGCCGCGTGGCTGGCGTGGACGCCTAGGGGGAGCTCCTGGGTTCGGCTAAAAAACCTTAGTAAATAAGCGGCCTGGGAATGCAAAAGGACGTAAACGGTTTGGCTGGTCCCCATTTCGTTGGCCAACGAAAGCATCTTAAACTTGTCCATGGGCGTTTCAAGGAAAACCACCGTGGTTGGGGCCCCGGTAAAGGGGCCTTGGACCAAGGCGTCAACCAGAAAAATTTTAGTCAGCATCAAAAAAACCTAAAAATTGGTTTTAGCCAGAAACCGTCCGCCTAATTTCGATGGTTAAAAAACCGACCCAGGCCCGCGAGTCGCCTTTTGGTAACTTGCGGGCCTTCGCCGATTTTGGGGAAGGGCGCTTGGGGCTTGGCTAAGCCGGGCCCGATCGCCCAAGGGGCATGGGGGGTTTTAGGGTAGGTTTATGTCCCTAACCTTAAACGAGGGCCGGTTGGCCGGCAGCTCCACTAGGCCAACGGTGGTGACCCGGCGGCCCATGGTGCGCTCCAAAGCGGCCCAGGAGAGGTTGTAATTGTAAAGGGCCGAGAAGTATTCGTACTGGGCTTCGCTGTAACGGGTTTGGGCGTCCAAAACCTCGGTATTGGTGGCCACCTGTTCCTGGTACCGTTCGGTGACCATGCGCAGATCCTCGGCCGCGGCGGCCACGGCCTTTTGGGCCACCGAGATGTTGCGATCGGCCGAAACCAGGTTTTCGTAGTTGGTGGTAACTTCCAGCTTAATGTTGTTTTCCAAGCCGTCCAGGGCGTCTATGGCTTGGTTTAGCCGGACTTTGGAATTTTCGACGTCGGCCTTGGATTTGCCCCAACTCCAGACGTTGAAGCTGGCCGTGGCCGAAACGTTCCAATCGGTTTGGTCGTTTACGCCGGAATTTAGGCCCACCGCGTTGGTGTTGTAATTGACGTTAACCTGCGGATACAAAGCGCTTCTGGCCACGTCCACGTTCTTGGCCCCGCTCTCCACGGCCACGCGGCCCAACTGGATCTCGGGGTTGTCTTTGAGCCCCACTTGTAGGCAATCGTCCAAACCCAGGGGGAATCTGGGATGGCCCAGTTCGTCTTTGATCTTTATGGGGAAGTCAACGGCGCGCCTAAGCAGGATATTCATCCTGGCCTTGTTTATGGTCAGATCCCTTTCGCGGTTGGTTTGTTCTTGTTGGGCCTTGGCCAGCTCGACCTCGGCCTGGAGGACTTGGTTTTGCGGGACCATGCCCACGTCGAAAAAGTTTCTGGCCACGTTAAGATGGCTCGATAGGTTCACGACCGTGGTTTTGGCCACGGCCAAGGCCTTTTCCGAGGCCAGGATCCCGTAAAAAGCTTGCTTTACGTTCAAAAGCAGATCTTCCTTGGCCTGAACCCTGGTGATGTCGGCCGTGGAAAGGCCCAACTGGCTTAGAAGATAATTGGCCAGGTTACGCCCGCCGGTAAAAAGCGGCTGGGAAACCGAAGCCGTCCAGCGCCATTGATCCCGGGCGCCGGTCATGGGGTTAATGGGATCGGCGTTATGGGTTACCCCGTAACTGGTGTCAACCGTCGGGAGGAAATCGGTTATGGCGCGCCAGCGGGTCCACATGGCCCCCACGTACCCTTGATCGGCCGAGTCGATGGAGGAACTGACCCTGGGCGCCAGGTTTAAACAGTCATCCAAAGTCAGGGGGCCATCGTGGGGGAGATTGGGGACTTTTATGTCAGCGGCGGCTTGCTTGGAGCGATCGTCGCCAATGGTGGCCTCGCCAAAAATGGTTTCGACCTCCAAAGGCGGCGCCACAATTGGCCGGGAAATGGTTTGCCGAACCGGTTCGGCGCAGCCAATGACCAGGGCTGACAGAAAAAACATGAAAAAAACCAGACGCCCAAAGAGCCAAGGCAGTGTTTTTAACGACTCTTTCGTTCCAAACATATAATTATTCCTCTCTCGACAGGAGGTAAAGCCTCACGATTTAAAATGAGACTGATAGTGACGTCAACTCTATTTAATATTTATAAATATATTATTAATCATAAATTTATAAAAAATTTATAATTTAAAAAATATATATAAAATCTTTTGTCTATTAAAAATCTAGAAATTTAAAGAGATTTTTTGAATTATTAGTCTTTTTGGATGATTTAAGTGGTAAATTTGTATGTTTTTGTAGGTGACGTTAATTTTTTAGGCGATTTTTGAAAAGCGGGCTCCATTGGGAGCGAACCCGCTCTCTCGCTTTTCCCCCGGCCCCGGCCAAACGCGCCGAAAACGGGGGGGGAAAAACCGGTTCATTTGGCGGGCTGATAGTATTCCATGGCTTCGGGCATATACTTTTCCAGGCCCTGGATGCGCTGTTGGTTGGAGGGGTGGGTAGACAAAAAGTAGGGCGGGCTTGAGCCCCCGGAAGAGGCCATGCGCTTCCAAAGCTCCACGGCCTGATGGGGATCATAGCCGGCCATGGCCATTAGGGTCATCCCGATGCGGTCGGCCTCGGATTCGTGGGCCCGGCTGTAAGGAAGCATCACGCCAAACTGGCTGCCCACCGAATAGGCGGTCATGATGAGATCGGCCGCCCCGGACGAGACCCCGCCAATGCCCAGGCCAATGCCGAGTAAATTGGCCCCGATCCCGACCATCATTTGCTGGCTAACCCGCTCGTTACCGTGCTTGGCCAAGGCGTGGGCCACCTCGTGACCCATGACCGCGGCCACCCCGGCTTCGTCCTGGCAAATGGGCATGATCCCGGTATAGAAAGCCACTTTCCCGCCGGGCATGCAAAAGGCGTTTACTTCTTTGGAATCGATGAGGTTAAACTCCCACTTGTATCCGGAAATCTCGTGTTGGCGACCCTCGGCGGCCATGAGTCTTTCGGCCGCCTTGGCGATCCGGGCCCCAACGTTTTTAACCATGCGGGTCTGCTGACGATCGCTCGACAGATGGCTGCCCTTTATGAGCTGCGAATACTGGAGGGAGGCGGCTTGGTTTAGTTCGTCGTCGCTGACCATGTTTAGCTGCGAACGGCCCGTTCCCACCACCGTGGTACACCCAGACAGTAAACACAATAGACCCAAAACGCAGAGAATCGAACGAAATGATTTTAATTGTTTCATTGGATCGCTCCTGACAATATTAAAAAAATGTTATTTATGATGATAGGGCTAAACGCGATAGAAAAATGTTCGAAAAAAACTTAACCCATGGTAACTAAGGCTCCAAGGTACCGGGGTAATTAACTGACGTTAAATATTTTTTAACTAAACAAAGGCCCAAAAATAACCGGCCTCGGTTATTTTGCTTTGGTCTGATTGTCTTTTATCGATTAATTTTTACCCAATCGCTTATGGCCAATGGGCGATCGTTAATTGAATTTGGCCCAATTTTTCATGGCCAATGGCCTTGGTCCAATTAACCTTGGTCCAATTAACCTTGGTCAAATTAACCAGGGTCAATTGACTTTGGTCTCCAGGGGCTGGTCGATACGCTCCGACTTCGAAAGAGACAGCCATTGGCGCGCCTTGCCGTCGGAAATCAATTCGGCCAAGGCCGGGGCGCCCATCCAATAGCCTTGCGTGGTAAGGCCCCGAAAGGTGACGTAGGCGGCGTTCACGGTCAATCGCAGGCCCGCTGGGGTGGCGGCCCGTTGGTAAAGCCCCCTTAGGTAATCGCCAAAACGGGCGACCAGGGCGCCATTTGGGGCGGCCGGGTCTTGGCTTACTCCCGAGGCGCTTTCCTGTCCCGGGGCCGTTTCTTGCCCCGCGGCGAAATCCTGGCTTGGGGCGCCAAATTGTCCGCCGTATTTTTCTTCAAAGTACTCGGCGAACTCCATTTGTTTGTACGATCCGCCGGCCATGTAGTCTAGGACCATGGTAAAAACCTGGCCCGGGACGGCCCCGGGCAGGACCGAAACCGGCTTCCCGTCGCTTTCCAAAAAGATCGTGGTGGGGACGGCCCTGACTCGGTAAGCCTCGGCCGTGACCTTGTGTTTGTCTATGTCAATTTCAACAAAAATAAAATTTTCATTTAAAGCGTCAATGATCGCTTTGTCGGAGAGAACGTTATCGCTAAAATTTTGGCAGTTTCCGCACCAGGTGGCCCAAAAATACAACAAAACCAGTTTGTTTTCGGCCTGGGCCCGCTCCAAAGCCGCTTCGTATTCCAGGGGGTTTAAGCCCATTTCCAGCTGCGACGGGGTTGGGAAGTCCACGGCCCCGGCGGAGCCGGGGAGTCCCATCAGGACGATCGAAATCGCGGCCAAAAGGATCCCCAAAAATGGGGGAATTTTATGTAAGTTTTTCAATGGGGCCTTCGTTTGGTTAAAAATGTTTCGTTTGGTCGTCTGGTTTAGGGCTATTGGCCAAAGGGTTTAGGTCGATGGCGTCTGGCTTAAGGTTTTAACGAACCCTTCGAAGTCTTGGTTTAGGTAGGAACCGGTCCTAAGGTATTCCAAAAAGACCAAAAACACGTCGGCGTCCAAGGGCTGGGGGATCGCGTAAACCGCCTCGCCGGAACTATCCAGAAAAACCAAATAGGGGACCGAGGGCAAGCGGTATTTTTTGGCCAGTTTCCGTTCCCGGTCGGCGTTAACCGAGACGACGACGAAAGCGTCGTTTAAAAAGTCCCTAACGTCGGGATCGGTCAGGACCAGTTCGCTAAAGGCCCGACACCATGGGCACGACGGGGTCCAGAAATAGATAAAAGTTACTTTGTTTTCCAGCTTGGCCTTTTTGAGGGCGGCGTCGTAAGGATGGGTGGAAACGCCCTCGGCGAAATCGCCCGGGGACCCGGCCGCCCAAAGGGGGGCGGATTTGAGGGGCCCCAAACCAAAGGGGCCCAGGCCAATCGCGCCCAAAAACACCAGGGTTATCGCCAGGGCCCAAAGGGGCGCCCGCCCAGGCCGAGCCAGGCCGCGTTTGGGGCGACCGAAAAGGGGCCTAAAATCGCTTTTTTTTGGCATAGGCACCTCTCGGGGACTCGTGGGTTAAGGGGTTTTGGGAGCCTAAGGGGAAAAACCCAGGGGCAAAAGCTAATAACCAAAGTTTAAAAGGCTAAGCTTGTCGGCCACGACGAGGGCGGCCAAAAACAACATCATGACGCCCAGGACGCGCTGGGCCCAGACCCCGTAACGGGAAAGGCGCCGCAATTTGGGCAATATGCTCGTCCAGGCGACCGACATGATTAAAAACGGCAGGCCCAGCCCGGCCGAAAAGTAAGCCAACAATAGCGCCCCTCGGCCCAGGTTTTCCTCGGTCATGGCCAAGCTTAACATGGCCCCCAAAACCGGTCCCCCGCAAGGGGTCCAGCCGGCGGCGAAGGCCATGCCCACGAGGACGGCGCCAAACAAACCCGCGGGCCTGCGGCTTAGCTGGAAGCGTTTTTCGCCCATGAGCAATCGGGGCTTAAGGACGCCCAAAAGGCAAAGGGCCATGACGATCATGACGGCGGCGCCAAGGTACCTTATGGCCGCGTGGTGCTCCCAAAAAAAGTTGCCCAGGGAACTGGCCGCCGCCCCCACGGCGATGAAAACGGCCCCAAAACCCAAAATAAACAAGATCGTCGAAACGATTACGCCCAAACGCTTGGCCGGGGTGGGGCTGGGCCTAAGGACCTCGGCGCCGTCCAAACCCCCCACCAAGGCCAACCAGCCCGGCAACAACGGTATGGTGCAAGGGGTAAAAAAGGTCAAAAACCCGGCCAAAAGGGCCGCCCACGCGTCAACGTGCTGGGTTATAAACAACTTGGGCCACCCGTTTGGACCCGAGGCGCGAGTTCGCTCGCGGCTTGGCCGGCGGCTTGGCCAGCCGCTGGGCCGGCGGTTTGGCCGGCCGGATGGCTCGCGGCTTGGACAGTCGCTTGGCTAATGGGGTGGGCCAACGATTGAAGCAATCGTTGGTTCACCAGTTGGCCTCGCCCAGATCGTCTAAGCGTTTCATTCGCCAGCCCAGGGATTTGCAATAATACAAAAAGAACAAAAGTCCCAGGATGGCCAAACTAAAGGCGGAAACGTCAACGTAAAATTCATACTCAAGGGGGATCTCGTAGGGGCAGTATTTTTTAAACAAGTTTAACCTTGGTATGATTAGGCCCCAGCAGCCCACCAGGGAGACGACCGCTGAGTTGACGAGACGTTTATAAAGCTTATATAGCGAAGTCTGGGAGGCGGGGGCCATCTTAAGTTACCGATTCCTGTCCGTCTATCGAAAAACCCTTATTTAGTACCAAACCCTTAACCGAATTAGTCTTGATTTAAAATTTCGTTAAAAATAAAAAACGGCAAGTTAAGTTAGCCTGGGAATTTGAAATTTAGCTATAAGGGTATGACAAAGAGGATTTTTATAGTTACTGGTTTTAAAAAACAAGCGATTCGTAAATTGAGTCTAGTTCTTATGAGATAAACGGCGGTTAACTTAAACTTAAAAAAATTTTTTTGCCTAAATTCGCGGGGCGGGATTTTTGGCTCGAGAAAAAATCCCTAAGCTAGGAACCAAGGTCAGACGAACCCGGCTGGTGGGCAAAAAATTTGGACTTTATATGGCCAATTTTAAGATTGTCCGAGCCATTGATCGGGGCAAAAAAATTAAGATTTAGTTGACCTCCCATCTCATAAAACCCTTTGAAATATAACACAGGCGCCGATCTATGTAAAGGATCTCTCACTGGTCTAAAAGGCCACAAAATCAAAGGTCATCGGGGTTGGGGCGTCAAAAAATCGGGCCTGGCCAAGGCCGAATTTTCGCCCGCGAAAAGTCGCCGGCCCAAGGCTATCGGGGTGATTTGTCGCTCCCTTTTTTGTGGTATAATTAGCGGGCCATGAAGGCGCCCGATTGGTCAAAACCTGACTTTGATCGAAAAATTGGCCACGTAGGCCGACCCAATAGCCGATACCGGACTTTGATAGAAACCTGGGCCACGTAGGCCGACCCAATAGCCGATACCGGACTTTGATAGAAACCTGGGCCATGAAGGCCGCTTCCTCCCGAACAGGGCAGGGGGCGGTTTTTTTTTGGGGGAGGCCAAAACGCTAGACCTTGGAGTTTAGACGAACGTGAGTCCAATTTATTGCGCGTGCGGGGTAATTTGGTCGAATTTTTTTGCCCGGGCCGGGCCTGGCCATAAGGGTTTATTTTTGTAGGACATTTAATCTCCCTAAGTTGGTTTAATAAGGGCGTGATTTTTAACAATAACCGTAAAGGATTTTTTGTTAATTATTTAGCATCCCCGCGGTGGTTTATTAGTGGCGTGAATTTTAACAATAACCGTAAAGGATTTTTTGTTAATCATTTAGCATCCCCGTGGTTGTTTGTTATGGGTGTGTTTTTTAACAATAATTATAAGTGATTTTTTTCGCGGCCGTTTAATTTATCCGAGGGGTTGGAAGAGTTTTTTTGTCAATAAGCCTAAGGGTTTATTTTTGTTGGCCGTTTAATTGACCCGAGGGGTTTTGTTGGGGAGATCTTTTTATTAAAAGCCGCGGAAGATTTTTTTTGTTGGGCATTTAATCTCCCCGAGGAATTTGTTTGGGGAAGTTTATTTAACGATAACCATAAGAGTTTTTTTTTGTTGGGCATTTAGTCTCCCCGAGGGGATTGTTTTGGGGAGATATTTTTTATCAAAGGAGAATTTATGAGACGTATTGTCTTTTCGGTAGTATTATTGGTGACTTTGGTTGTTTCGGCCTGTCTGTTGGCGGCCGAGACCAGGACCATCGTTGACATGAGGAAAAAGGAAGTGACTTTTCCGGCCGAGTTGAAAAAAGTCGCGACCATTGACGATGGGTTCGTGGAAGGCATCATGACCCATTTGGGGGAAATCGATAAGGTCGTGGCCATCGCCTCGTGGAGCATGAAAAGGGACTACAATTATGACTTCGAGACGGCCGGTGGGGAAAAATACGCCTACAGGGGTTGGAACACCATGAAGTATTTGCACCCCTGGCTAAACGACAAGCCCTGCTTCAATTCCCCCGAGGGGGACATTTTGGACTTTGAGACCTTGGCCAAGGCCGAGCCGGATTTGGTCATCATGCGGGTGGGCGATTGCACCGTGGGCGAGGACGACCAGGGAAAAATCGACCAAACCATCGGGACCATCGAGGATTTGGGACTGCCCTTGGTGGTTATTTACGCGCCTGGGTATTTTAGGAAAGCGGAACTCTCTAGTTTAAAAGACGAGATGGCCGTGGTTGGGGACGTTTTTAACCAAAAGGAAAAAGCCCTGGCCCTGGCCGATTACCTGGCCGGGACCGAGGCCCTGATTAGGGAAAGAACGGCCGGGATTAAGGAAGCCGACAAAACCAAGGTCCTCTACATTGGCCTAAACCCCGATCTTAGAAGCGAGGGCATGGTCGGCGGGGCCTTTGGGGTCAACACGCCCGAATCCTACATCATCGAAAACGTGGTCGGGGCCAAAAACGCCTTAACCGGCCAGGGTTACGGGGTGCCCTTAAGCGCGGAACAGATCTACGCCGTAAATCCCGACGCCATCGTTTTGCCGACCTGGAACGGCTACCACCCGCCCCGGGAGATCTACGAAACGGCCTATTTTTCCAATTTGGCCGAACTGGGCGCCATAAAAAACAAGAGGGTCACGGCCATGCCCTGGACGCCCATGAACTGCGCCCGCCGGGTTGAGTATCCCATCGACATGATGATTATCGCCAAGGCCGCCTACCCGGAAGTTTTTAAAGACATTAAGGTCCACCAATTCGTTTTGGATTTTTACAAAAAAGTCTACGGCGTTGACGACAAAACGGCCCGGGGCCTAAGAACCACCCAGATACTCGACTGGATGGTCGAGTATGATTTTTAAGCGAAAACTGGGGTCGCTTTTGATCCTCTTCGCTCTGTTGGTGGGGGCTTTTTTTCCGGCCCTTATCGCCGGGGCCTACGACGTCACGGCCGGCCAAGTGGCCGGCATCGTTTGGGCCAAGGTAAGGGACAAACAAGTTCCCGCCAACGTCACCCGGGCCCAGGAGGTCATCGTTTGGCGCATAAGGATGCCCAGGGTGATACTGGCCATCACCACGGGCGTGGCCTTGTCGGTGGCCGGGGTGGCTTACCAGGGCTGCTTTAGAAATCCCCTGGTCGAGCCTTACATACTGGGCGTTTCCTCCGGGGCGGCCTGCGGCGCTTCTTTGGCCATCGTCTTTCCCAGGGTTTTTCCGGGAAACCAGCCCACGGCCTTCGTTTTCGCCCTCATGGCCGTCTTTATCAGTTACTCCCTGGCCAGAAACCGCGGGCTCATTTCCCCGGTGGCCTTGGTCTTGTCTGGCATCATCGTGGGGGCCCTTTTTTCGGCCGTGGTCAGCATCATGAAATACCTGGCCGCCGACACCCAGCTAAGGGAAATAACCTTTTGGATGATGGGCGGCCTTTACTACACCACCTGGGCCGACGCCAGGCTCTCGATACTGGCCGTCATTCCCGTCTTCGCCGTTTTGTGGTATATGGGCTGGCATCTAAACCTTCTGTCTTTGGGTGACGAGGAAGCCCGGAGTTTGGGCGTAAACCCCACCCTGTGCCGACTCATCATAATCGTGGCCTCGACCCTGGCCGCCTCGGTCTGCGTTTCCATTTGCGGCATCATCGCCTGGGTGGGCCTCATGACCCCCCACGCGGCCAGGATGATCTTTGGCCCGGATAACCGCTGGGTCGTTCCGGCCGCGGCCATATTGGGGGCCGCGTATTTACTCGCCTGCGACACCATCGCGAGGACCCTCACCATGGCCGAAATACCTTTGGGCATCATCACCTCGATCTTGGGAGCCCCGTATCTGCTTTGGCTTTTAAGGGACAAAGGCAGGGAGATTTATGGTTAGACAAATGGCCAACGGCCCGTTCGGGGAAAGCCAAAGCGCCCCCGCCTTGGCCGAAATGGCCAAAGGCGGGGCGGAGGCTCTTCTAAGCGTCGAAGACGTGCGTTTTTCCTACGGGGCCAAGGAAGTATTGAAGGGGGTCTCGCTTTCGGTTACGGCCGGGACCTTACGGGGCTTACTGGGCCCCAACGGGAGCGGCAAAACCACGCTCTTTAAGTGCTGTTTGGGCTTTTTGAAACCCAAATCCGGGGCCATCAAGATTGGCCAAAAGCCCATCGGGGAGCTGGGCCCCAAACGCCTGGCCGCCAAGGTGGCCTACGTCCCGCAGGAACACCACCCCTCGTTTCCTTACTCGGTAAGGGAAATGGTCGAGATGGGCCGGGCCCCCCATCGGGGGGCCTTACCCATGCTAACCAAAAGGGACCATGAGGCCGTGGAAATGGCCCTGGGGCGGGTGGGACTGGCGGATCGAGCCAACGAAAACTACGGGCACCTTTCCGGGGGCCAAAGGCGCTTGGTTTTGGTGGCCCGGGCCCTGGCCCAGGAGGCCGAGATCATGTTTTTGGACGAACCGACCTCGTCCTTGGATTTTTCCAACCAGCTCATCGTCTGGGAAACCGTTAGGAGCATAGCTTCCCAGGGCCTGGGCGTGGTCATTTGCTGCCACGATCCCAACCACATCCTCTGGTTTTGCGACGAAGTGGCCGCCCTAAAAAACGGCCGGATCTTGGCCGACGGCCCGGTCGGCTCAACCATCGACCGCGAACTACTCCAAACCCTGTACGGCCGCGAGATCCACGCCGAAACGATCGGCCCCAGGACTTTCATCTATCCCTAAACGCGGCCAACCCCGAAGGCTGGGCCCCGGCCGGGCCCCGGGCCTGGCCTGGGGTTAGGCGAATATGGGGCCAAAGCGGCACGATCGGGGGACAATTAAAAAAATTTTGCCGTTTTCGCGCCGGGTTAAACCGATTAGTCAATAAATAAACACGGTGATTGACTTAATTTGATCGGCCTGTTAAGATCGATAAAGTTAATCGCGGATTTCAGGTTTCTTTTGGCCGAAAATTTTTTTGGGCCAAAAAAAAGCGAGCTTTTTTTAACTCCGGCAAGCGATCATGGAAGTGGGGAAAGTCTTTTAACGGCGGGGGCGTTCGCGGCCCGATCGGCTGGCCATGGGGGACCTGGCCAAAAATCGATCCGGGGCCGGCGCGTGGGGGGCGCCGCCCGTCAAGAGGACCGGATGCCCCAAATAACTTCCCTTTCCCGACCCGCCCTCGAAACTCCCGAAAATTTCCGCTCGCCTTTTTTAAAAAAAAGGGCCGCCCTTAGGTTTTGGGCCGGGCGCGGCCAAGCCAAATTTAAGGCGTCTAGCCAAAAAGCCATCGGCCAA
The DNA here is from genome assembly GCA_031277995.1 of Deltaproteobacteria bacterium. Taxonomy (GTDB): domain Bacteria; phylum Desulfobacterota; class Desulfarculia; order Adiutricales; family Adiutricaceae; genus JAIRNQ01. The sequence goes on along the minus strand of JAITLH010000194.1, from coordinate 33 downwards.
AAAGCCATCGTTTTGGGCAAAAGGGCCGCCCTT
>JAITLH010000179.1 GCA_031277995.1 Deltaproteobacteria bacterium | reverse complement strand
GGACGTTATACTTGCTTGGGGCCTCCTGGTTCTTGTCGACGTCGATCTTCGCGAAGGCGAGCTTGGCGCTCATTTCGCCCGACAACTCAAGTAAGATAGGGGCCAAGGCCCGACACGGTCCGCACCATGGGGCCCAAAAATCGATCAGAAGCGGCAAAGAGGCGTCGCTTAGGGTCTGATCGAAATTGTCGTCAGTCAGTTCCTGAATATTACCAGACATTTATAACTCCTGTCAATCAATTAATCTATTTTAATGGACTTGCCAAGTCACCTTGGGACGTGCTAAAGTTACCGGGACCCGAAAAAACCCCCGGCGTTTGGCCGCGTCGGGCCAAAGCGCCAAAGCCCAAATGGCCAAAACCCAAATGGCCCAGGCGCCAAAACCCAAATGGCCCAGGCCACTTGGCGCCCCGAGGGGCGCGGCGACAAATTACCATCGGCCCAAAACGTTTCGCCTTCGTTTCGGCCTTGGTTCGGCTTGGTTTTTAGCCGCCATCAAACCGGCCCAGACCGCTGACGGCCTTTTAGGCGTCAGTTCGGCGCGGCGCCAAGCCCGGTTCGTTTTGGCTTGGTTCCTTTTGGCCAATACCGCTGACGGCCTTTTAGGCGTCAGTTCGGCGCGGTATCGAAACCCAAAGGGCCGAAAAGGCCTTGCCGCCCTTCCGGCTTATGTCGATTGGCCATGCCCAGACGGCCATTTACCTATTCGCGAAATCCCCCGGCCCAAAACGGCGACGGAACCAAAAAATTAACGTCCTTTTATGGAGCCTAAGGGGCCTTCACGACATAAGATAATCCGCCAGAGACTTAAGGTCAAGCGAAAATTAATATTTTATTCGTTTTTGGCCCTCAATTTTCCCGGGCCCAAACCCCGAACGTTTAAGCCCATATTGGAGAGACCGTGGATTACGCCATTTTCACCCTGTGCTTACTGGCCATGCTACTCGGCTTGGCCGGAACGATCTTACCCATCGTTCCGGGACTGGTCTTGGTTTTCTTAGCCTACCTGGGTTACGGGTTCTACGACCATTGGACCCACTACGGCTTGACGGCCATGCTCATCGTGGGCGGCCTGACCCTTCTAAGTATCGCCTTGGATCAAGTGGCCTCGGTCATCGGGGCCCAAAAACTGGGGGCGGGCAAAGCCGGCATGGTCGGATCCTTTGTCTGCGCCATCATAGGCCTGGTTTTCTTTAGCCTGCCGGGACTAATCGTCGGGGCCTTCGGCGGGGCGGTGATCTTTGAAATTATCTTTAACCACAAAGAATTGGAACCGGCCCTCAAAGCCGGGGGCGGGGCGCTATTGGGCCTTCTTATGGGCGCCTTTTTCAAATTCCTTATCGCCTTAATTTTGACCTTGTACTTTGTCTGGCTGGTTTTCTTCAACTAGGCTTTGCCAATCTTGACACCCAAAGTTGGGCGCCAAGATTGAAAAAGCGGCCTAAAAAAACCGAACTTGAAAAACCGAACTTGAAAGCCGGCCCGGAAAACCGGCTTGGAAACCAGCTTGGCCCTCCCGGCGGCCCCTAAACGCTAAACTGATGCTCAAGATCGATTATCAATTCGACCTCGCCCCTATGCAGCCTGGCCTTTACGGCGATGTCCTCCACGCTTAAGCCTTTTTTGGCCAAGCGCAAAACCATGGCCCGGACCTCGGGCGCGGCCGGGTTGGCCTTACCGGCCTCAACGTACTGGGCCTGGTATTGGGCCTTATTGACCTCGCCCCCCACCTTAAGCAGCCTATTTTCGGCTTCCCTAATGGCCCCCTCCGTCGCCGCCAAAAGCTCCTTATAGTCGGCCAAACGACGATCCAACTTCAAGATCAAGCTGCTGGTCAAGTCTTTTTGGTCCTTTAAGGTGACCTGAAAGGTCTCGGCGATTTTTTCCGACTCGGCCAAAAACCTCTCGATACTCTCCCTTAAATTGTCGGGAATGCCGGCGCCATGGCCCGCCTCGGACTTTTTTCTCGATCGCCAGAGCCAGAACGCCAAAAGGAGCACCAGCGCCGCTTCCAGGATTACCTGGAGGAACATGAGCGATTTTACGTCAAAGTCCAAGCCATATCCGCCTTTCCAAAAGTTCTAACCAAATCCCCCGGCCGGCCCAAAAACCTTGGCCCGGCCGCCAAAAAAACCCTGGGCTGGCCAAAAAACCTTTGGCCCGCGCCAAAAACCGCCAATAATGGGCTAAACCGTAAAGTCGACCACCGGCCGCACGGGTTCGAAGATGTCCTCGGGCTTTTCTGGGTCTTTTTTTAGGTTGGGACGGGGGCGTCGGCGTTCGGGCTGGGGGCGAAGGGCTTCCAGGGCCTCGCTTTTTGAGGCCTCGGCCACGACCTCGACCACGTCGCGGTGGAGGTTTTTGGCTTCCTCCAGGCGGGCCATGCGCCTTAGTTCTTCCTCGGCCCCCACCTGCCCGGCCACGTACCCGTTTACGGTCGGGAGCTGCAGAATCATTTGATTGACGTGATGGAGGGGAGCGGTCATGGCTGGACCCGTCGGAAACCAAGAGCGGCCTAAAGTCTTACCGGGGCACGATTTAAGCGCAAAAATGTTGGGGAAATGACTAAAGAAAAAAAACCCGCGCGCCTATCTAGGCATTTCTATTATAGACCGGGTTATAAGCCATGTCAAGAAATCCCGCTCCATTTTGTCAACTTAAACTAATTTAAAAGCTAAGTAAGCTCTTTAAGGCGTTTACTGAGATTCCCTCTAGTCGATTACCTCCATAAGGGCATGAAAGGTTCACTACGCAAGCAATTTCTGGGCTTATAAACGAAATAATTATCGATACCAATAAGTTTTACTAAACCTAATCCAGTATAATATAAAGCTAAAGACTAATCAATCAGTTATTTTTATTTTTTTTTAAACCATTGGCCGGCCGGCCGGCCAATGGTTTTAAGGGTTTTGGGGGGAATTTTTTTTCGTCGGTTGGCCATAAGGTTTAAAGGTTTTGGGGAAATTTTTTTCGGCCGTCTATCTGACCGGGAAAAAACGCCTAAAGAGCGAGGCCAAGCAAAAGAGTAAAACGTTGGCCAAGACCACGGTGGCCCCGGCGGTGGCGTTAATGGAGGGTTGGCTTGAGGCCCACAGGCCCAGTTGGCCGGCCAGGGCGCCGGCCAGTAGGGCCAACCAAAACATGCCCTTTAGGGAAACCGAGAGGATTCGGCCCGTGGCCGCCGGGGCGATTAGGAGGGCGGTTACCAAAAGGACGCCCACGGCCTGGACGCTTATGGCCACGACCAGGGCCAAATAGGCGCCAAAAAGGTAGTCGGTCCAGGTGTTTTTCTTGGTTTTGGGGATTACGCAGGCCAGGGTCAGGCGATTGGTTAAAAAAAACATAAAGAGGAAAGAAAGGAGGGCCAAGGCGAAAAGGGCCAGGACTTGCCCGTCGTCCACGGTTAAAACGTCGCCCAAAAAAAAGCGCGAAAGGCCCGAGGTGGCTTGCGGTTCGCGGCTGACCAAGGCCAGGCCCAGGGCCACCGCCCCGGAAAAAACCAAACCGATGATGGTATCCGAGGCCAAATGGCTGTGGCGGGCCAAAAAGGTAATGGTTAAGCCAATCACTATCGATAGGCCCAGTACGGTCAATTGCAAATTGAACCCAAAAAGAAGGGCGATGGCCACCCCGGCGAAGACCGAATGGCCCACGGCGTCGGGGAAAAAAGCCAAGCGGCGGTTTACCACCATGACCCCGGCCGAGGAAGTGGACAGGCACAAAAGGGCCATGGCCAGGGCCGAACGGCGCATGAAAACCGGTTCGTAGACAAAGCCAAAAAAATCGTAAATCGAAGCCAAGATTTCCATGACGGTTCGCAATCGTTCTTTGGTTGGGGGTAAATTTCGGTTAATTTAAGGGCAAATTAATTTATTGATGTAATAATCGGTTACTTCATTTGTCAATTGCTAATTAAAATCGTTTAATCGTTTAATTAAAAGCGTTAAACGCGTTTAAGGCTTTTAAGGCCAATTAATCATTTAATCAAATCGTCCCGGGAAAAAAGCTCCAAGCCCTGGTGGAGGCCGAAGGTCGCGGCCAGGATCTTGGGCGTAAAAACCCTATCCGGCGGGCCTTGGGCGACCACGCGGCGGTTTAGGCAGATGACCCAATCGCCGTGGGCCTTGGCCGTGGGCAGATCGTGACTGACCATGACTATGGTGTAGTCGGTTTTAAAGCCGTCCAAAAGCTCGCACATAAGCTGCTCGCCGTTTATGTCAACGCCGGTGGCCGGTTCGTCCAATACCAGGACCTCGGGCTTACTCATCAAGGCCGCGGCCAACATGACCCTTTGGGTTTCCCCGCCCGATAAGGCCCCCAGGGGTTTGGCCGCGAGATTAAGCGCCCTCACCTCTTCCAGGCCCGAAAAGACCCGGGCTTTGACCTTGGAAGAGATCCCCAGCCATAGCGGCCAGGGCGTCAGGCCCAGGGCCAAAAATTCCGTCACGGTGATGGGCATGTGGCGATCGAACTCAAGCCTTTGGGGGACGTAACCAAAGCGGGGTTTGTGGGGCTGAAAATCCAAGCGGCCCTGGAAGGGAAAAAAGCCCAAAATGGTCTGGACCAGGGTGGATTTTCCGGCCCCGTTGGGCCCGATGATGACGGTTTGGGACTTTTCCGGAATGCGCGCCGAAACGTCCACCAGGGCCTGGTATTGGCCCAAGGTGACGTTGACCTGGTCAAGCTTGATGATTGGGCGCCTCTCCCTGGGGTCGAACTTTTCGAGGCCCTGGCCGTTGGCCGAGGGCTCGGGCGCGTTCATGGACGCGTCCATGGGCGCGTTTGGGGGCGCGTTCGGGGGAGCGTTTGGGGGCGCGTTGGGCGAATCGGTCACGGGGGCGGCCTAGTCGCCCAAAATGGGATCGATGGGGTGGGGGGTGGGCGGGGCCGGCCGCGGCGTTGGCGCCGGCGGCGGGGGCTGGACGTTGGCCGGTAAGAGCTTATTTAATAGATCCAGGTCTTCCCTGATTATTTGGGCGTAAAAATCCATGGGCGGATCGTAGGAGCCGGAGGTGGCCGTGTCGATGATGGCCGCGGGTATTTTGTATTCCTGGCTTAGGGTACGGCCCGCGGCCGGGTTGGCCTCGGGATCGAGCAAAATGGCCGAGATCTTTTCGGTCCTAATGAGTCTGCCCAAACTGGCCAGCCTTTGGGCCGAGGGGGCGGCCTCGGTTCCCAGGGGACTTATGTCGGCCACGACCGCGAGGCCCAGATCCTGGGCCAGGTAGTCAAAAAAGCCGTGGCTGGTCACGAGTTTAAAGCCCCTGTGGGTGTCTTTGAAGCGGTCGATGTCCTCGATGAGGCTTTGGGTTTCCAGCTCCCAGTCGGCCAGGCGGGCGGCGTAGTGATCGGCCCCGGAGGGATCGAGCTTGGAGAGGGCCGCGGCGATATTGGCCATCATGATTCGGGAGATTTTGGGGGATAAAAATATATGGGGATTGGGGCGCATGGCCGGGGAAGTGCCGGCCGATTGTTGGGTCATGGTCCCGTCAAAATCCACCCGGCCCCAGCCGGCCAATAGGGTCGGAATCCCGGCGCTGGCGTCGATTACGGTAATGTCGGGCGGGGCCACCTTAAGGGCCCGGTCCAAATAGGATTCCAGGTCCAGGCCGTTTTTTATGAGGATCCTGGTTTTGGTCAGGCGCTCCAAATCGATGTAGGAGGGGGCGAATTCGTGGGGGCAACCGGTGGCCGGGTTGGTTAAAAGCTCCACCTGAAAGATGTCCCGGCCCATGTTTAGGTAACGGGCGAAAAGCCAAACGGGGTAGCTGGCGCAGGCCAAACGTTCGGCGGCCAGGGCCTTTGAGGCGGGAAAGGAAAAAAGCATGAGGAAAATCAAAGCGATTCGTACGGAGGCGAAAAATTTTTTACCGCGAGTGGTTAAGCTAAACATGATCCCTTCCAAACCCTGGCTGACGACGCGTTTACGTGATGACGTTAATTGGTGTTTCTAAAGCCCATACCGTTTAAGGTTAAAACAAAAAGGGGCCCCCAAAACGGCTTGGCCCTTTTGGTTTCGGTCCCCGTCAAGCGAATTAGGCCAGCCCATCCGGGCGATTCGCCAAGACGCGCTGGCCTAGGTTAAGCGAAAAATCAAAGCTATCCCAAAAACGCTTTCTTATCTAACTTCCCGAAGGATCTTGGCGGCCGGGGCGGCGTCTTTGACGACGATCAGCTGGGTTTGATCGGCCGGCAGAAGGTTTCGGATAAAACTGCTCCTGGTCATGGACGGATCGTTGGGGACGATGGTCTGCCCGGCCGCCGCGGCCATCTTGGCCGGTTGGGCCTGGACGATGGGCTTGGCCGCGACGGGCGGGGCGCCCTTGGGGGCCGCCCTGGGCGGGGCCGGGACCACGCTCACGGGTATTTCCTCGACTTGGACCTCGGCGATGGGGATCTCGGCCGGGGCCGGGCGATTTACGGGCGGCGCCGGCGCGGCCGGCGGCTTGGGCGCCTGGGCAATGGGTTTTATGGCCGAGGGATTGCCCGGGCTTTGCCCGGCGATTTGGCCCGGGGCTTGCCCGGCGATTTGGCCGGCGATTTGGGCGCCGCTTTGGGTCACGGGCCTAGCGGTTGGGGAGACCTCGGGGAGGCCTTGGTTTCCGATGATGGCCGTCTGGGCGTAGGCCTGGTTTTCGCTCTTGGCCAAGGGGGGAGTTTCGCTTTGGGTCAGGGGCCTTATGGTCGCGGAAGAGCCGTTTCCGCCCGAGGAGGCCGATTTGGCGGCCGTTTTGGCGGCCAGTTTCGCCAGGGCCGAACCCTTGGAACTCATGGCGATGCCCTGCCCGCCCGCGGTTTTGGGGGCGCCCACGATGGGCCTACTGGAGGTGGGCATGCCGGCCGAGCCCACGGAGGAAGTCAACTGGGTGACGTAGGTCCGCTCAAGCTCGATGCGGTTTTGCATGACCTCGGAGAGGCGGTTACTCGATTCGTTAAGGCGCAATACCAAGGTGTCGATGATCTGCTTGGAGATGTCCGGGTAGTTTTCCAGGACCTCGCCCAATTTGTCGCCGGGAAAAACCTTGACGATGCTGCGGCCCTTGCTTTTTATGGTGGCGCTTCTTCTCGAGCCGACCAGGGCGCTCATCTCCCCAAAATAAGTGTTGGTTTGGGAGATCTCGGCGATGAGGTTTTGGCCCTTAAAAACTTCCAGGCAACCCTGAATGAGCTTATAAAACGAGGTGTCGGTATTGCCTTCCTTTATGATGGTGTCGCCGTTTTCAAAGACCATCTCGTCGGGGTTAAGCAGATAGTGGGGCAAGCTTTCTTTTTGGATAACCGTCTTTTCGAGGACCTGTTCCAAGGTGGTCATGCCCTGTTGGCATTTAAGCAGTCCGTCCTGCCGCAAGGTATGCATGCCTTCCTTTAAGGCGATCTTTCTAAGATGCCCCTCGGGCACCCTCGAGGCGATGGCGTCGGAAATGACGGGCGAGTTTTCCATGACCTCGAAAACGCCCAAACGTCCCTTATAGCCGGTACCCTTGCAGGTTGGGCAGCCGCGGCCTTCGTAAAGTTGGATGGTGGCGATTTCGTTGGTGTCGAACCCGGCTTCCATGAGTTTGTTGGCCGGGAGCTTGGGGGCGGGCTGTTTGCAATTGGGGCAGACCCGCCTCAATAACCTCTGGGCCGAGCAGACCACCAAAGCCGCGGCCACGTTAAAGGGCGCGACGCCCATGTCGGCCAAACGGGTGACCGTGGAGGGGGCGTCGTTGGTGTGGAGGGTCGATAGGACCAAGTGGCCGGTCATGGCCGCCTCGACGGCGATTTCGCCGGTCTCCAAATCCCTGATCTCGCCGATCATGCATATGTCCGGGTCCTGGCGCAAAAAGGCCTTAAGGGCTTTGGCGAAGGTCATGCCGACTTCTTTTATGACGTTAACCTGGTTGACGCCGGGGAAGTTAAACTCAACCGGATCTTCCGCGGTGAGGATCTTGACGTCGTCGGTATTCCTAAGGGACAAGGTCGAATACAGGGTGACGGTTTTGCCGCTACCGGTCGGGCCCGTGACCAAAAGTAAGCCGTTTGGCCTATAGGCGGCCCGCATGAATTGATCGAGGTTTTTTTGGGTAAAACCGAGCTTGGTCATGTCCACGTTTAGGCCGGATTTATCCAAAATACGCAAGACCACCGATTCGCCAAATAGGGTGGGCAGAGAGGAGACGCGGAAATCGATTTCCTTGTTTTTGCCCAGGCGCATCTTGATGCGGCCGTCCTGGGGGACGCGGCGCTCGGTAATGTCCAAACTGGCCATGATTTTTAGGCGGGCGATTAGGGCGTTTCGAATCTCCAAGGGGAGCCTGGTGTGCTTATACAAAGAACCGTCGGCCCGGTACCTGACGTAAAACTGTTTCTCGAAGGGCTCGATGTGAACGTCGCTAACCCCCAAGGTGACCGCCTGAACCAAGATCTGGTTGGCCAAATTGATGATGGCGCTGTTTTCGGCCGAATACGAATCGGTCGCCACGTCGTCTTCTTTTTGGTCGCCAAAAGAAAAATCGTCCAGGGCGTCGGAAATCAAGGCGCCCAGGTTTTCGACCGTGACCGGGGCCGCGTCTTCGATCTTGGTATTGGGATCGAGCGGGGCCAAAATGGCCTGCTCCTCGGCCTCGTTTATTTTGTAGTGGACCTTGAAGGCGTTTATCAAATCGCGTTCGGTGGTGACGGCCGGAACCACTTGCATCTTTATGGTATTGGCCAGTTCCTCGACGTACTTATTGTTGGTGGGTTCCACCATGGCCACCATCAACTTGTTGTCCTTAAGTTGATAGGGCATCATCATGCAGCGGCGGGCCACGTTGTAGGGAACCATGTCAACGACTTGCTTGGGTATGTCCCGATCGGCCAAATTGACCATCGGGTAGCTATACTGCCTTGACAGGACGCTGGGGATGGTATTGGCCTCTATGTAGTTCATCCTAAGGAGAAAGCGAGAAATGTTCTCGGTGGGATGACTTCTAATCCACTTGGTGGCTTCCTCGAGGTGACCCCTGGTGATCTGTCCAGCCTTAAGTAAATACTCACCCAAGATCAACCTGAAATGATCCGAGCTGTGGTCTTTAATGGTGGCTGACAGTGTCGAACGCCGTCTGGATATCTCTGCCATCTTTTCTCCGTTATAAGCCAAAAACCGGCGCTTTTGGATCGATCGCCCCAAGCGCCCCAAAAGCCCAACAAACGGCTTTCCTTAAACGCGCTTAAAAAAACCAACCCAGGGAACGCTTCCCAACAATAAGCTTTTGTCAAATAAAAAAACTACCCAAGCGACTTAGGCTTGGCCAAAAAAAGAACCGAAAGGGCGGACCTTCCAAGGTAAGGCGTAAAGGTAACGCCCCAAAAGCTTGGACCCGCCCGCCCCGGGCGGGGCGCCAAAGGCCGGCCACAAAAACGCCAAAACCTGGGTCCAGAAACCAATCCCCCGTCGATTTGGCTTCGAGACACCCTACCGGCCTTGGTCACCAAACCAAGGGGTCCCCTATTTTAAGGCGTTCATTGATTCTAAGGTTCCTATCTTAGCATAGTTAAACATAATTATTTTTCCCAGTCAAGCTCTGGCGCCGATATTACCCCCAAGGCGTACCAAGACCCGTAAAGGATCCCCTTACGACCGGGCCCCCAAAAAAGCCAAACCAAACCTGACCGCGCCGGGCCAAGCCGGGCCAAAACCTTGGCCGGGCTTAGGGCGTAAGTCGCCAATCGGCTCCGGGGGCCTCCCCGGAGCCGAAATGGTCACATTTAGATTAGTCTAATTTAAGTCCGATTTCAAGTTAAATGTTATCGGGGTCCTGGCTTAAAGCCTTAAAAAAACCCAAAAAAAAGCCCACCAAGTCTTTAAAAATAACCAAACGTAGTTTACTTACCAGTTTTAGGTAGTAAATATCCCAAATATATAATGCCAAGTAGAGTTATTTAACGTAAATTATTTTTAAGTATCTCAAGACCGGTTTAACGTATATTTTTGCCAAAACCTGGCCTCGGGTCCAAACCAAGTTTGGCCCGGGCCAAGGGAATTTTAACGTCGTTGCTTTTGTCGGCCAGGCTTGGTAAATTTGCCCCATCGATTTTACTTCCCGGTTTAAGCCGGCGGGGAGGTTTTCGGCCCTTTTCGTAACGCATAAGGGGTTTTCGGGAATTTTTTCCCCGGGGCGGTTTTTCCAAGGCGATTTTACCGGGTCGGTTTTTTCGGGACGGTTTTTCCAAGGCGGTTTTTCGGGGACCATTTTTTAGGAGCGCTCGTGTCCAAAGCCAAAGCCAAGTTCGTCTGCCAGGATTGCGGCTACGTTTCCACCGGTTATCTGGGGCTCTGCCCGCATTGCGGGGCTTGGGAAAGTTTCAGCGAGGTTTCGATGGGTTCGGCCGGCCCCAAGTCCAAGGCCGCGGCCGGGGGCGATGGGGCGGTGGTTTTGTCAAACGTCCCGCAAGAAAATACCATTCGGCTCAAAACCGGCATCGCCGAGCTTG
>JAITLH010000415.1 GCA_031277995.1 Deltaproteobacteria bacterium | reverse complement strand
ACAGAATATGAGTAGTTCTGTCCGGCTTTTTGTATTGCGAGTGATACAAAAGTTAAAAAAAACAGTAATTTGATGGTAAAAAATAACATTGGGGGCAAAAGACTTATCGGGGGCGAGTGAGGGGGCGGGCTTGAAATGGGCCATGGGGCTGGCCTTTGGGCAAGGGACTTTTCGTTTAATATACCGTTATCGCGAATTAAAAAATAGCTTGATTTACGCTAAATGACTGATATAATAGAAAGGTTATGAAGTCTAAGTCCCGTTTTTTGGTTAACCTAAAATCTCACTTGTCGGGCCGTGAGGCCTGAAGCTGGATCTTTTAATGTCTGAAAATGAAATGGAATTTGAACGTTTTGAGAACGTCAATATCGAGGAGGAGATAAAGAACTCCTATCTCGACTACGCCATGAGCGTTATTATTGGCCGGGCCCTGCCAGACGCCCGAGACGGCCTTAAGCCCGTCCATCGCCGAGTCCTTTTCGCCATGGGCGAATTGGGAAACGATTACAACAAGCCTTATAAAAAATCCGCCCGCGTGGTCGGTGACGTCATAGGTAAGTATCATCCCCACGGGGATCAAGCCGTTTATGATGCCTTGGTTCGCTTGGCCCAAGATTTTTCCATGCGCTATCCCTTGGCCGACGGTCAGGGCAACTTCGGATCCGTCGATGGCGATCAAGCTGCGGCCATGCGGTACACCGAGGTTAGGCTCTCTAAGCTAGCCCACGAGTTTATGTCCGATCTGGACAAAAAAACCGTGGATTTTATTGCCAACTATGACGGTTCCTTGGAAGAACCCCAGGTCATGCCCACCAGGGTCCCTGGGCTATTGGTTAACGGATCATCGGGAATCGCCGTGGGCATGGCCACCAATATCCCGCCCCACAATTTGGGCGAAGTTTTGAGCGCTTTGACCGCTTTGATAGATAATCCTGGAATTACCATCGAAGAACTCATGAGACATATCCCCGGGCCAGATTTCCCCACGGCTGGGACCATTTTGGGCCGAGACGGCATCTATGAAGCCTATAAAACCGGGAAAGGTCTCATTCGCTTAAGGGCCAAGGCCGGCTTTGAAAACCTCAAGGAAGGTAAACAAGCCAGCGGGATCACGGCCATCGTGGTTACGGAACTGCCCTATCAAGTAAACAAGGCCAAGCTTGTTGAGACCATCGATCAACTGGTCAGGGAGAAAAAGCTCGAAGGCATAGGGGAGATTAGGGACGAGAGTGACCGCGAAGGTTTACGGGTGGTTTTGGAGCTCAAACGCGACAAGCGGGACATGGGCGAAACGGTTTTAAACCAGCTCTACCACAATACTCAGATGGAAATAAGCTTTGGGATTAACCTACTGGCTATCGTCAACCAGACGCCCAGGCTCCTAAATCTCAAAGAAGCTTTGTATTACTTCCTGGAACACCGCAAAGACGTGGTTACCAGGAGAACCCGTTTTGAGTTGGCCAAGGCCGAGGCTAGGGCCCACATTTTGGAGGGTCTAAGAATCGCCTTGGACCGCCTTGACGAGGTCATAAGCCTGATTCGTCAGAGTCGTAACGCCGCCGAGGCCAAGAGCGGTTTGGTGGTGACCTTTGGGCTTTCCGAAATCCAGGCCCAGGCTATCTTGGATTTAAGGCTCCAGAGATTGACCCAACTTGAGCGTCAATCCATCGATGATGAGTATACCAATATCTTGGTCGATATCGAGCGTTACAAATCGATTTTAGGTTCGGAATCCGTCTTATATCAGGTTATTAAAGATGAGTTTATAGCTCTAAAAAGTGAATTTAGTGATAAAAGACGCACTATAATCACTGATAGCAGACCTGAAGCTTATAATCCAGAAGACTTTATAGCCGCAGAGCAAATGGTAATTACTATAACTCATGAGGGTTATATAAAAAGAACTCCCCTTACCTCGTATAGGACTCAAAAACGAGGTGGAAAGGGTGGCATGGGTATCAAAACCAAGGAAGATGATTTTGTAAAAATCATTCACGTGGCCTCAACTCACAGCAATTTACTCTTTTTAACCAATAAAGGTCGGCTTCACTGTCTAAAGGTACACGAGTTACCCTTGGTCTCCAAGCTCACCAAGGTTAGTAAGGGTAAGAACATAGTCAACCTGCTCCCTTTACTAAGCGGCGACAAGGTCAACACGGTTTTCGCCGTAACCGATCTTACTGAAAAAAATCGTTACGTCCTCATGGCCACCAAGCAGGGAATCGTAAAAAGAGTCGCCTTGGAAGACTTAAATAACGTCAAAAAAACCGGCATTATAGCCATGACCTTAAAAAGCGACGATGACGAGCTGGTTTCCTCCGCCTTGACTGACGGCCAGAACATGGTGGTCCTGTCAACCTACACCGGTAAGGCCATTTGTTTCGAGGAAGAAGAAATCAGGAGCATGGGCCGATCGGCCGCGGGGGTCAGGGGCATCAAGCTAGTTCCCAGAGACCGAGTCGTTTCCATGGATATCATTTCCAAGGATCGTTCCGAGATTTTGATGACCGTGACTGAGAAAGGTTTCGGAAAAAGGACCAAGTCCGAGGAGTATACCTTCCAAAGCCGCGGCGGCATGGGCACCTTGACCACGACCAGTGGCGGGGTGGTTGGCGTTTTCAAAGTCACCGAAAGCGATAAGTTAATGATTATAACCACCACGGGAAAACTCATTTTCTTTAAGGCTTCCGAAGTGCGCTTGACTCATCGCTACACTCATGGCGTAAAGCTTATAGGGCTTGACCCTGACGAGAAAGTCGCCGACGTGGCCTTATTGCCCCACGATGATGATGATGAGGACGAGTTTAACGGTAAATATTCAAATAAGTCTACGGGTAATTCCCCCGATCAAACCTCCGAGGAAACTTCCGAGGAAAGCTCAGAAGAAACCATTGACGATTCCTCGGATGATAGTTCCGAGGATTAATTCCTGAAACGACGCCTAAAAAAAGCCAGATTATTCTGGCTTTTTTTAGGTCTTTTCTCCATGGTCGTCTCGTTCCAGTCTAAGCAATTCGTCAAGAAGTGAGCGAAAATTTAGTGGCCAGGGGGCTCGAAAGGTCAGACGATCTCCAGACGGGCTGGGTATGGTCAGCTTACGGGCGTGCAAAAACTGCCGGTCCATATGGGCCCCGAGGCTGGGGTGAATTTTAACCAGGTTACCATAGCCTCGCCCATAAACTCGATCGGCCAAGACCGGCGCCCCAATCGAGGCCAGGTGAACCCGGGCTTGGTGAGTCCGCCCGGTCATGAGGGTGATTAAGACCAAAGCCAGCTGGGTTTTTGGAAACCGCCTGATGACCCGAAAAGAAGTCTTGGCCTCCCGAAAGCCCTCTGGGCTGGCCAACATTTTATGTCTTTGGGTTGGGTGACGGCCTATGGGCGTATCAATGGTTCCCTGGTCAGGGAGCTGCCCTCGGACAAAAGCCAGGTAGCGCTTGTCCACGAGTCGATCGGCAAAGGCCCGCTGAAGAAAATCATAGCTGGTTTGATTTTTGGCTATGACCATGACCCCGGTGGTATCCTTATCCAAACGGTGCACTATGCCTGGCCGATCAGCTTGGCCGACCTTGGAAATTTCCCCATCAAGGGCCAATAAGGCCCCGGTTAGCGTGGGCCCCGAGGTTAAGTGGGTGGGATGAACCGTTAAGCCGGCTTGTTTATTAATAACCAGAATATTTTCGTCCTGGTGGATGACGTTTAATTCAACGCTGGCATCGGGGCTTGGCTCAACTTGGTCATTTTCCGGCGCCCTAAAGACAAGACTTTGCCCAATCCTAACCAAAGCGCTGGGCTTGGTGGGAACCCCATCGATACTGGCCAGTCCAGCTTTTATGGCTTTGGAGATTAAGGTGCGAGAATAATCGGGATATAATTGAACCAAGAGGGCGTCAAGGCGAAGACCGGCCCACTTTTCGTCAATGATAATTTTATGGGGTTTTGAGTTATCCGTGGGCTCTACCGTTTTGGCCTTTAAGTCTGGTAAGGTCATAAGCCTTGAGCGGGTCGATCAGGCCCAGGTAACCTTGGGCGATAAGATCTTGGGATTTAAGATCAGCCCAAGTGCCTTAGGCGATGAGATCATGGGATTTAAAATCAGCCCAGGTGCCTTAGGCCAAGAGATTATTTTTAGGTGACAAGGTTTGGCCGAGGGGGCCTAGGACATCGAGATTAGGCCGAGGTGACCTTGGGTGGGGGAAAGAAACTATCGAGTTCTTGACTAATCCTTTCCTCCTTTCGGCTAGTGACCATGTCCACTTCTTTAATCAAAAGGGATCTGGCCGTATCTAGAAGTTTGCGCTCGCCAAAGGAAAGTTCTTTCTCGCCGCGCATGGTCATGAGCTCTCTTAAAACGTCGCAGACGTCAGAAATTGATCCGGTCTTAAGTTTATCGAGATAGTGGCGATGGCGGCGGTTCCAGTTACTGGCTTCGGCGAAAACGGGTGGAGTTTTTAGCTGCTTATATAGACCGGTTACGTCTTTTTTGGAGATTAAAGGCCTTAATCCCACTTCCGTTACGTTTCGGGCGGGAATCATGATTTGCATGCCATTGTCAAGTATTTTGATCTTGACGAATCGATGCCCCCCCTCGTTTTTTTTCTCATCTTCTATGGATTCTATTCTACCCACGCCATGGGCAGGATAGACGATGAGATCGCCTACTTTTAGATGCATTAAAGCCCTCCGCTTGTTATAGCGATTTTATAATATCGTAAAATGGCCCGAAAGTCAATTGGTAAAAAAAACCGAAATTGCTAAATAGCGGTAAATTAACCTTTATTAATAAGCAATATTACTTGTTAATACTATTTGTATCATTATAATATCAATAATAACTATTTTTATTAGTTATAAAATCTATATAACTATTTTTATCTGATTATTTACCTGGCTCTAGAAACAAAAACCCCCGATCGCCCTGGGGCGATCGGGGGACAGGGTGAGGGTGTTAGTTTTGGCCGAGGGTCTTAACTTATCCGATCAGACTCAAGGCCAGCTGGGAGAGACTGTTGGCCTGGGCCAGCATGGAGGTGGCGGCCTGGGCCAGAACGTTGTTTCTGGTGAATTCCGTCATCTCGGTGGCCACGTCCACATCCGAGATGCGGCTCTCCGAGGCCTGGAGATTTTCCGCCTGAATGGTCAGGTTGGTCATGGTGTTCTCCAGCCTGTTCTGGAGGGCGCCCAAGTCGGCCCGGATCTTATCCTTGGTGTTGATGGCCTCGGTGATGGCGTCCAGGGCCTCCGGGGCGGCCGACTGGGTGCGAACTTCGGCGCCCTTCCAGGGCCCGTTGGCGGCGTTTTGGATCTCAACGAAGCTGTAGCGATCCATGCCGTTGATGATGCCGTCATCAAGCCCAGGAGTCTCTAGTTCTCCCGCGGCGGCGATCCAGAGATCCCTTTGGTCTCCGACGTCTCGTCCGTTTAGGGTCACGTTCCAGACCTCATTGCCAAGATTGGCCCCGGTTTGGGTCGGCTTCATGGTCCCCCACTTCTGACCACCCAGGGTGAAGGTGGTGCCAT
>JAITLH010000412.1 GCA_031277995.1 Deltaproteobacteria bacterium | reverse complement strand
GCCTTGATCCCTGGGCCTTTTCGCAAATTTCTGGACTTCGCCGTTTTCAGGGAGGCCTAGGCCCTGGGGCTTTTGGTTAATTTCAAGACTTCAAAGAATTCGTAAGGCCCATGGGTTGGTTATTTTCGCGATTTTCTGGACTTGGTTGGATTCGTAAAACTTGAACGTTCCGCTTTAGCGCTAGTTTTGATTGAATCTGGAACGTTTACGGTCTGGGGTTATTTGGGGGTTTTTGGCCAACTTCCCCCTCGCTTGGAATCGCCCCCTTGACCAAATCAAGTTAAGGCAGCCATGGCCAATAAAAATTTAACCAAACCAAGTGGTATTTAGGCCAACGTTTAGGTAAAAACCTTCATAAATTAAGGCCAGGGTTTTCAGGTTGACGGGAGAGCGACTTTAGGGAGAACGGAGGGACCGAGGGTGGCCAGAGAAAAATTTGTCGTAACCGGGATGAGTTGCGCGGCCTGTTCGGCCAGGGTGGAAAAGACCGTCGCGGCCTTGCCGGGGGTTAAATCCGTGTCGGTGAATTTACTTAAAAATTCCATGGACGCGGTGTTTGACGAAACGGTCAGCGACGTGGGGAAGATTACCCAGGCCGTGGAAAAGGCCGGCTATGGGGCCAGGCTTTCGGAAACCGATGGGACCATGGGCGCCGCCCCGGCCGGGGCGGCCCAGGACGAAGAGAGGATCATGAAACTTCGCCTGGTGGTCTCGTTCGTTTTTACGGTGCCGCTTTTTTATTTGGCCATGGGGCATATGTTCCATTGGCCAATTCCCGGGTATTTGGCCGACGAAAAAAACCTCATGGCCATGGGGCTTTTGCAATTCGTGCTTTTGGTTCCCGTCATGGCCGTAAACTTTAGGTACTATAGGTCGGGCTTTAAGGCCCTGGTTGGGCTGGGCCCCAACATGGATAGTTTAATCGCCATAGGTTCGGCCGCGGCGGCGGCTTACGGGCTCTGGGGGCTATTTTTGATGGCCCACGGCTTAAGCCATGGCGATTCGCATATGGTCCATGAGGCGGCCATGAACCTTTATTTCGAATCCGGGGCCACCATTTTGACCTTGGTCACGGTGGGGAAGTTTTTGGAAGCCCGGGCCAGGAGAAAAACCACCCAGGCCGTGGCCGGGCTATTGGATCTGGCCCCCAAAAACGCCACGGTGGAAAGGGACGGCCAGGAGATGGTTATTCCCACCAAGGACATTTTGGTTGGGGATATTTTGCTGGTTAAGGCCGGGGAAACGATAGCCGCCGACGGGGTCGTGGTGGGCGGAAACGGGGCCGTGGACGAATCGAACCTGACCGGGGAGAGTCTCCCGATCGATAAGGCCGGAGGGGATAAGGCCACGGGGGCCACGGTTTTAATGAGCGGCTTTCTAAAGGTCAGGATTGAAAAAACCGGAAAGGACACGGCCCTGGCCAAAATCATTAGGCTCGTTGACGAGGCCACGGGCTCCAAGGCGCCCATCGCGAGACTAGCCGATAAGGTCAGCGGGGTCTTTGTCCCCATCGTCATTGGCGTTGCCATCATGGCCTTTGGGATTTGGCTCTCAGTTGGCCGGGACGTTTCCTTTGCCTTAAATATCGCCATCTCCATTTTGGACATATCTTGCCCCTGCGCCCGGGGCGTGGCCACGCCCACGGCCATCATGGTGGGAACCGGACAGGGAGCCAAGAACGGGATTTTGTTCAAATCCGCCGAGGCCTTGGAACTGGCCCATGAGCTGGAAGTGATCGTTTTGGATAAGACGGGTACGGTCACGACCGGAAAACCCGAGGTCACCGGGGTATTTCCGGCCAAGGGTTATGGGGAGGACGAGATCTTGCGTTTGGCCGCGAGCTTGGAAAAGTTGTCCGAGCACCCATTGGGCCAAGCCATAGTCAAAAAGGCCGAGGAAAAAAACTTGGCCCTCTCCGAAATCGAGGGTTTTACCCAGACCCCGGGGCTGGGTTTGTCGGGGCGCCTTGATGGGGTGGGGTTAACGGCCGGAAACGCCAGGGTGCTCACGGGTCTGGAGGACCCGGATAAGGGCCTAATCGAAAGCGCCGATCTGGCCGCCCAAAACGGAGCGACGCCCATTTATTTGGTGGCTAACCAGAGCCTGGTGGGCCTAATCGCCGTGTCCGATAGGATTAAGGAAACCAGCCCCCAGGCCATTGGCGAATTGAAAGAACTGGGCCTAAAGGTGGCCATGATTACCGGGGACAACCTTAGGACCGCCAAGGCGGTTAGCCAAAAGGCCGGGGTGGACAGCGTTTTGGCCGAGGTCCTACCCGGGGACAAAGAGCGTGAGATTAGAAACCTCCAGGATAACGGCCGCCGCAAGGTCGGCATGGTCGGCGATGGGGTAAACGACGCCCCGGCCTTGGCCAGGGCCGACGTGGGCTTGGCCATCGGGGCCGGAACCGACATCGCCATGGAGACGGCCGACGTCATTTTGACCAAGAGCGATCTTTTGGACGTTTCCAACGCCATCCAGTTAAGCCGCCAGGTTCTAAGAAACATCAAGCAAAATCTTTTTTGGGCTTTTTTTTACAATCTGGTTGGCATTCCCGTGGCCGCCGGGGTATTCTATGGACTCTGGGGCCTTAAGCTTAATCCCATGATCGCCGCGGCGGCCATGAGCTTAAGTTCGGTCAGCGTCGTTACCAACGCCCTTAGGCTAAGATTTTTTAAACCCGTCCGCCTGGCCGGTTCTAGAGAGCCCAAGGCGAACGCCCTT
>JAITLH010000135.1 GCA_031277995.1 Deltaproteobacteria bacterium | reverse complement strand
GGAAGGCAAATAAACCCCTTTCCCCCAAAAGCCATCGGCCCGGCCCCGGGCCTAATCGATGGCTTTTGGGGGGCTAAAGTCTCCAAGGCCATGAAGTTTTCCAACCATCGTCGCGGCCAACCGCCAACCTCGCCCCCCAAAAAAGCCCTCGGCCTTTGCCTTTTTTTTTAGCCCTTTAATTACTCCATGGAGGTTATTAATTTCGCTAGGTGGTAATTTTACCGCTTAAGTTCTCTTTAATCCCTGGCCCAAGGTTAAAAAAAATATTTACTTTTGAGGAGCCTAATGTATAATGTTTTAGTTAAGTAGTAACCGCTACTTAAATTTTAATAATTTTAACCACTTGGCCACTTAAATTTTTAATTTAACGGCGACCGGCCCCCGGGCCGGCCCCAGCCCGGCCAGAGGGCCGCGAATGACCCAAAAAGCCAAGTGGGCCTTTGGTTTGAGTTCTCCATGCGCGTGATCTGTCCCGGTTGCCTGGCCCCTTTGATTTTTAAAAACCCGGAAAAGCCCCTTGGCGAAAAAGTTTGGTTCAGGTGCCCAAAGTGCCATGAGCGCTTTAAACCCCAGGTCGGTTTTTTATCCCCGGCTTTTTCCCAAGCCTGGCCTCGCCCGGCCCAAAACCGCTTTGTAAGCCCCAAAGCCATCCCCCGGGCCGGGGATTACTTAACTTACGACCTTTTCCTGGGGGAGGCGCCCATTTCATTTAAGCTCCCGGTCATGGTCGAAAGAAAAAAATGGGCCTGGCTCCCCATGGCCTTACTGGCCATGACCTTCCTTACGGGTTTGGCCTTGGTGGCCTTTGGTTTTAAGGCCTCGGCCTCCCAGGCCTGGCCGGAAGCCAATTCCGGTTACCTGGACGCGGATACCCAAGGGCGTTTTGGCCCGGGCCAAAGCGCCCCAAATTTAGCCGACAAATGGCTGGCCTCGGACCTAAAGGCCCTAAGATCGGATCTAATTCGCCTCAGGCAAGTCGACAAAACCGTCGATTACGAGGGCCGGGAAACCAGAGTCCTTAAAAACTTTCTGGGACTTTTGGCCCCCGGGGCTTGCCTGGAGTTTAAGGCCATCGAGATCCGCTCAAATAACACTTCCGAGGGATTTTTGGCCAAAGGCCTTTGCGCCAATGGCCTGGAAGCGCCCGAACTCGCCGTCGGCTGGAACCTAGAAAACGCGGCCGTCCGGGTCACCGGCCAGTCCCGGGTCCTGAAATTGAGCTTAAACGGTAACGAAACGGGGATGATTCTAAATTAGGGAAGACAAAAATAGCGACGTTAAAAAACGTTCATGATAAAACTTTAACGCCCCGGCAAATGAAAGTCTCGACAACTTTCATGGAAAACTTTAACGCCCCGGCAAATGAAAGTCTCGACAACTTTCATGGAAAAAAACCGGCGGCGAAATGGCCTAATTTTGGGCCAACGACCTAACCCGGACGCGTAAAAAAAACCAAAACCGAGGACGAGCTTTCCAATGGCCACAAGAGAATTAATTCTTCACGATCTTAGCGACTCGGACAGCCTAGACTGCCTGCCCGATCCCAAGATTGGCCTTACGATTTTTCCGGCCCTGCCCAAGGTAAACCTCTGCCAGGGCTGTTTTGGCTGCTGGGTAAAAACCCCGGGCCGCTGCGTAATTAAAGATCGCGGCTCCGACTTCGCCCCGCTTTTGGCCAAACACGATCTGGTAACGGTCATAAGCCGCTTGGTTTTTGGCGGTTTTTCGGGACCCGTCAAAGCCATAATCGATCGCTCCATCGGTTTTATTTTGCCCTTTTTCGAATACCGAAACGGGCGCATGTTCCACGTCCGGAGATACCCCGAGAGCCCCAGTTTTAGGTACTTTTTTTATGGCCGAAATTTTGGCCCCAACCTCGAAACGGCCAAAAAACTGGCCCAGGCCAATAAGCAAAATTTCATGTCCCCATGCTGTTCGGTCGATTGTTTCGCCACCCTCGCCGAGCTGAAGCTGGCCCTAACCAAAGAACCCAAACTGCCCGGCCTAGAGCCCCCGGCCGATTGGCCCGGCCCCCGGCCAAGCTTGCCTGGCGCTTAACCAAATCCCTTAAACCTTTTTGGCCCCGTTTCCCGAAAAACCCATAACCAAACCCCCCAAACCTCGACCCCGTTAAAAACTTAAAAGAGTTTTTAAGGAAAAATAAATGGGCGTTTTAATAGTAAGCGGCAGTCCCAAAAAAAACCGGGGCGCCAGCTGGCGATTGGGCTTGGCCCTCGCTGAGTCGTTAAAAAAACTAAAACTCGGTTCCTTACCCGATGGGGGCGAGGCCCAAAGCGGCCCAAGCCCGCCCATGGCCCTTACCGGCGAGGGGGCCGCGAGTCTCATTTTTTCCAACGGCCTTTCCGCCCCGGGGCTTATCGAAAACCTTAAGGGGAAAAAGGCCCTGGTTTTCGTTCTACCCCTTTACGTGGACGCTCTCCCGTCCCATTTGGTTGATTTGATGGAGGGCATTTTAGGTAAGATCGAGGGCTTGCCCTTTTACGCCGTTATTAATTGCGGCTTTTACGAAGCCGACAAAAATCTCGTCGCCGTGGAAATTCTTAAAAACTTTTGCCGGGAGGCTAACCTAAAGTGGGGACAGGTTCTGGCCTTTGGCGGGGGCGGGGCGATAAATTCTTTGTTTGGCCTAAAGGGTTTTCCTTTTAGGGGCCTTAACCTCGAGCTTGGCAAACTGGCCAAAAACATTCTCGCCGGCGCCTCGGGCCCGGATCTTTTCGCCGAACCCGATTTTCCCAAATTTGTCTACAAACTCGGGGCCCACTTACAGTGGTATTGGATGGCTTTTAAAAACAAAGTTAAATTTAAAGACCTTTATAAAAAAATCGACGGTTAGCCTAAAATTTCTGGCCCAAACCCGGTTTGGGCCCTTGGCCTGGCCCGTTTCGGCGAGGAATCGTCTCGTCCCGGCGCCGTTAAATCCCATAACCTACGGAAGGCTTCTCCCGTCTCCTTAATCGCTCGTTTTTTCGCCAAAGCGCCGCCCATCCGGGCGGCGCTTTGGCTTTTAAGGTTTTGCCCGAACCGGTCACGGCCTATCGGCCGGGGGCAGGGATCGGGGATCGTTTGACCAGGGCGTTTCCAAAAGATCCAGGCATTTTCCGTCCCGGCCCTTCCAACTTTTCCCGCCCAAAGGTCCGCAGAATTCGGGCGAGTCAATCCACATGTTGCCGATGGTTTCCCCCAGGCATTTTTTCCACTGGAAACAGTTTCCCCGGTTGTAAGGGTTGGGGCGGGCGGCCATGAGGACCTCGTAATCGGCGGCGAAATTTTCGCCTTTGGCCAAAAGGAACTTGGATTGGTTAAGGCCGGGTAAAAAAAAGGCGGGCCGCCTTGGCGCCAAAGTTTGGCAACTTTTGGCGCCAAGGAAGCTGGGCTCTGGGTCGGTTAACGGCCGGAAACTTTCTTCCAAAACCGTTTGGCCCAAAAAGAGTTGGCCCAAAATAGGCCATATGACAAGGAAAATACCCAAACCGGCCCCGGTCAGTCAACGTCGATCAAGAAATTTTGCCCTTCGAATTTGAAGACCAAAGGAACCGCCTGGGTCAAAAAGGCCATCTGCCCTTGGCTGAGTTTTTTGGCCAAGTCAAAGTATTGCTGGCTAAACTTCTTGATTACGGTGAGGTTTTTAAGATCGTCCTCGCTAACGTCGCCGGGAACCAAGCGGCCCTCTTTTTGGAAAAAAGCTTGGCCGTCAAGCATGGTTGGGGCGATTAGCCTTGAGTGGCGATCGATCATTGGGTCCAAAATGGCCGAGTAATCCAGGCACTTTTGCGACAAAGCCGCGCTCGTGAGCGTTTCCTGGGCGCTCATGGTGGAAAGGTCCGACTTGTATTCCCTTTGCCGTATGGCCATGTCCCCGGAGACGTCACCAAGTTTGCTAAGGTTTAACTCCGTCCGGCTAAGGATGTTTTCCGTGTCGGTCAAGGCTTGATCTTCCAGGGCCAAAAAGCTCGTGTAGGGGGTCATGATCCCAAATTCCTTGGACAGTTCCACGAGCTCGTTGAGCTGATCCGAGTCGGGGTGGCCTTGGCCCTTTTGATCGATCTCGTCGATTAATTGGCCGACGCGGCGCTGGGCCCAGATCAAAGCGATCTGCCGGCCGTTTTCGGTGGGGCCGTCCGCGAATTTAGAGGGGTAATTCGTGACCACGGCGTCTTGGTCCTGGGTCCCGGTCAAGGTGAAACTGACCTTTCCGGCCTCGGGATAGCGGCCCACCACCACCAACTGGGAGCCCTTAAAAACGTCCGGGAGCCTTTCCGGAAGGACGCGGTTTATGGCCAGGCTAGATTTAAGCTGGGGTTTTACCAGCATGGGGTCGCTAATCTTGGAGAAAAACGAGGCCACCTTTTGCTCGATGTTTTCGTCGGGATGGACGTAGGTTGAAAAACCCGAGGAATCGCCCGAAAGGCGCTCGAGTAACCTGGCGTTGACGTCGTGGCCAACGCCAAAGGAAAAGATCCTGACGTCCTTGCCCTCGTTGGCCTTCGCGGCCAACCGGGCCAAGGAAAAGTCGTTTTCCTCACCCACGGTCGCGTCCCCGTCGGTTAAAAAGATCAAGTAGGTCGGATCCTTTCCGACGTTTAACGACAGGCTTTGGTTTAAGGCCTCCTCAATGTTGGTCCCGCCCTCCGCGAAAAGGGCGTCCACGTAGCTTTTGGCCTCGGTTCGGTTATTCTGCGTCATCTGGGTCAGCTCGGTTTTCCAGACCAAAACCTGGCTATCGAAGCTTATCAAGTTAAAGCGATCCTCGGGCTCCAAGCGATCCAGGACGAATTTTAGGGCGTCTTGGGCTTGGCGAAATTTCGCTCCCGCCATTGAGCCGGAAGTGTCGAGGGCGAAGATGACGTTTTTGGGCAGGCGCTCGCGCTTATGGTCGATTTCGACGGGCTCGGCCATGAAAAGAAAAAAACCGGCCTCGCTTTTTTGGGGCTTATGGCTTAGTATCACGCCGCCCATGGGGCCGGACTCTTCCCGGTAGTAAAGTTGAAACTTGGACAGGGCCTGGGAGTTTTTAAGGGACAAATCGGCCCTGGCCCCCTCGGCGGTTTTGGTAACGTTGACATTGTCCAAAAGCGAGAAAACCCCGCCGATCTTTTGGCCCTTGACCCTGACCGAGACGATCTGGGAGCCGACCGCCAAGCCCTGGGTTAGGGAGTTGGCCAAGGGGAAATCGAGCTCCACCTGCCCGTTGTCCTTTGGCAGCAAATAGTCCATGGTCAAATCCAGGCTGGCGCTTTTGCCCTTGGCCACGGGAAAGGCCCTGACCCTAAAAAGGCCCAGCCCGGCGAATTCCAAAAGGGCCGGATCCTTAAGCTTGGAAACGATGTCTTGGTAAATTTTAAAGGCCTCGTCCTTGCCGTGGATTTCGCCGCTTAATTCCTTTCCGTTGGCGACCAAGGACAGGCCGCTGACCGCGCCGTTACTTGGCAAAGGCACCAAGTAATCGAGTTCCAGGTTCCGGTTGCCGGTATTTTTTATCGTCTGGCGGAGATGAACCTTGGCCCGCTGATCGCTAACGTCAATGGTCAGCTCCAAGGAAAGCGCCTCAAAGCCCCGATCGTAAACCCTGGGCGGGGGCGCCAAGACAATTTGGGCCAAAGCGGCCCTTGGAAAAAACAAGGGCTGAAAAAGAAGGAAAAACAAAACCGTCGAGAAAACTAACGCGCCAACGAAATTTTTAAGGTTCATGACTTCCAGAAGCTCCATAATGGTTTCTCCCAATTCATGGCCCGATTGGGTTTTCGCCCCATCGGGCAAGATAAGGCACGAAAAAACCGGCCCGGGCGAAAACCGCCTTCCCCCCGGCCGAAGCGGACAACCTGGCCCGCCTGGAAAAACCGGCCCCGGTTCGATTAGGCCCCGAACCGATTTTTTCCAAACAAGCTTTTTTGAAAAAAGCGCCCCCAATCGGTTTTTTTTCTCCCCCAAACCAACCGAAGGCCGGACAAAAAATAAACTTGACATTTGGATCCATTATACCACCAAAACGCGTTTTCGGCCTGTGGCGCGGCTTTCAGGGCTCCCGAATTTTACAAAACCCCCCCCAAGGCCCTTTTTGACCCCCCGCCTTCGGGCCAAATTTAAGGTCCGGGCGCGCGAAAACGCCCCCCTAGGTTCAAAGCCCTAACGGCCCCTAACGTGCCCTAGCGGGCCCTAGCGGCCCCAAACGGCCTTACGGCGCTTAGGCGCCCTTGGCCCCCATAATCCTACCCAGCCCGAAGCCAAACGCGGCGGCGGGCTTATAAGACCGGTTTACGGGGGCGTTTGGGGAAGGGGTCTCGTTTTTTTGGCCCTTGGCCGAACCCGGCTTGGCCCAATCCGCTTGGCCCAACCTGGCTTGGCCCAACCCGCTTGTCCCTAAACTTTTTCGCCCGTAACCGAGCCCATCAATCGTCCCCCAAAGCGCGCCTTGTTAGGCCCAAACTTAACCGCCCAAAGTACCCGCCTTTGGCGACAATCGACATAACCAATAACTATTGATTTTTTTTATTTTTATTCTAGCGAAAACTTACTTTTTAACGCCATAAATAAGCCCTTTTGTCCATTCGGTTTTTAAAAAATAAAAAAAACAGTGGCAAAAAAACCCCCCTTTTTCGCCCTTCCCGGGCGTTTAGCCAATGGGCAAATCCCCAAAAGCCTCTCGGGACCTAAGGGCGGGACAAATTGGCCTCACGCTTGGCCCTTTGGCGGCCCCATAAAAAAACCGGCCGAAACAATCCGGCCGGTTTTTCGCCTTTGGGGGGGTCTTAACGAAGGGTTAATTATAATAATCGTTAGTCTGTCGCATCGTTATACATTGCTT
>JAITLH010000373.1 GCA_031277995.1 Deltaproteobacteria bacterium | reverse complement strand
TTTGGTTTTAACCGGCTTTGGTTTCACCAAACCGTTTTGGGCGGCTTGGTTTTAACGGCCGTTTTTTACCGACTATTTTTTACTGGCTTGGCATGCCAACTTGGTCCCATTTGGGGTTTTAAAAAAAACCATTTGGGGCCAGTTTTAAGCGGAAAATTTTAGCCGATTTTACCTGGCCCACTTAATCTCAAGTTTTTCGGGCTTTTGGGCCGTGTGGGGATGCTGGTTTCCGGCGTAAACCTTAAGTTTTTTTAGCTGGCGGCGTCCCAGGGTATTTTTCGGCAACATGCCCTTGACCGCGTGCATCAAGATTTCCCTGGGTTTTTTGGCCAACATGTCCTTGGCCTTGGTCTGCTTAAGGCCGCCGATAAAACCGCTGTAACGGTTATAGAGCTTTTGGTCGAGCTTGCGGCCCGTAAAAACTATCTTGTCAACGTTAACCACGACCACGAAATCGCCCGTGTCATTGTGCGGCGTATATATGGGCTTGGTCTTGCCCCGCAAGATGTTGGCCAGTTCCGAAGCCAAACGGCCCACCACTTGGCCCGCGGCGTCAACCACATACCATTTTTTATCGACCTTATTTTCATCGGCCATAAACGTCTTGTTATTGTGCATCTTAAAGACCCTTCACGGTACGCCGCCCACCAGGAGCAAAGGCCACCGAAAATTGATAACGGCGCCCCCAAGTCTGACCCATTGATAAATTAACCCACGCCGGCCAAGCCTTGGAAAAGGCTGAATTAGGATATATACCATAAAGCCTTAAGCCAGTCAAATCAAATTTTTTATTTTTTTCGCCGCGGGGAGGCGACTTGCCGCCAACAAAAAATATCCCCAAAATACCTAACAAATTACCCATAGGTAAGAGCTTAATTTAGACTAACTAAAATATTATTGACGTTTAGGCATGATTTTATAAAGCCCGGAAACTAAAAATAATTCCGGCCTAAAATCAAACCCGCCGAAAAATGGCCCCGTTTGGGGTTTTCGCGACCAAAGGCCGAGGGAGAGCTTAGCCAATTCGCGGCTTAAATTCAAGGCCGCTGGCCCGGCGCCTTTGCCGGCGCCCTGGGCTAAGGCATTGGCCAATGAGCCTTTGCCGGCAAAGGCTCATGGGCCGGGCGTTTTGTCCATCGCGGCGTAGAAAAAGGCGTCGGTATCGTGTTTATGGGGCCAGAGACGCAGCTGGCCCGGGGCGATAAAAAGTTGGGTAAGGTTAGGGGCGAAATTTTCCGGGCCCAGGGGGGTAAAGTCGGGGCGCAGGGCGAGAAATTTTTCGACCACTCCCGGGCCTTCCTCAGGGGTAAAGGTGCAAACGCAGTATATGAGGCGCCCGCCCGGGGAGACCATTTGGGCGGCGGCCAGGAGAAGCTTTAGTTGGACAATGGCCCTTTGGGCCGGATCCTGGGGCTCGACGTTCCATTTGATGTCCGGGCGGCGCCTTATGACCCCCAGGTTGGTGCAGGGGGCGTCGACCACGGCCAAATCAAAGGCGCCGGGAAATCTTGGGCTTGGCTTTAAGGACTCGGGGCTTAGGGCCAGGGCGTCCATTTCGATTATTATGGGGGCTTTTCTAAGCCCCAGGCGGCGGCTTTCCGGGCCGATATTGTCCAGGCGTTTTTTCGAGGTATCCATGGACACGATCAAGGCTTTGGGAAAGACCGTGGCCAGGGCCAGGGTTTTTCCGCCCAGACCGGCGCAGGCATCGAGGATGGTCTGGGGCCGATTGGCCAAAAGCGGAAGGAGCTGGGAGGCCTCGTCCTGGATGGAAAAAAGCCCTTGGGCGTAGCCGGGCCAGTTTTCGATGGGGCCGGAATTTACCTCGGAA
This sequence comes from Deltaproteobacteria bacterium, assembly GCA_031277995.1. GTDB lineage: Bacteria > Desulfobacterota > Desulfarculia > Adiutricales > Adiutricaceae > JAIRNQ01. The sequence goes on along the minus strand of JAITLH010000373.1, from coordinate 3,494 downwards.
ATTAGGCCGTAGGGCGAGAATTTGGTGGGCCGGGCCTCGGGGGCCTGGTTTTTTATGAAAAACTCCCTTTTGTACTTTAGGGGGTTAACCCTCATGGTTGGGCGGGGCCGGGCATTGGAGGCCGCCAAAAAAGCCCGGGCCTCCCTAAAACCCAGCTCGGCCAATAATTTTTTAACCAACCACCGGGGGTAGCCATAAAAAATCGAGAGTTTTTCCGCCCCATCCATGTTGGGCGGGCAAGTCTCGACGGGAAAAAGCCTTTGGGGATCGGCTTTTTTGGCGTCCCTTTCTTTGGCCAAATTGACCAGGATGGCGTTAACCAAGCCCGCCTGATGGGGGGTCACGGCCTTGGCCAGTTTCACGGTTTCGTTCACGGCGGCGTGGGAGGGCACCCGGTCAAAAAACAACAGCTGGGTTAGGCCGATTTTTAAAACCTCCAGGGATTTTTTGGGCGGTTTTTTGTTGGGTACCAAATTTTTTATCAGCCTCTCAAGCCTTAAGCGGTGCCTCAAACTTTCGTAAACCAATCCCTGAGCCAAACGGCGGTCCATGGGGTTAAGAAGCCGGGAGGCGACCTTTAGGACTTCCTCGGGCCGGGCCTTAGTTTTGGCTACCAGAAGGTTAACCTCATAGGCCACCCGCCGCGGATCTGAAAAATATTTGAGCATCGGTCGGTTTTTTCCCGCTTGGCCCCGGAGGCCAAAACGTTATAAAGTTCGGCAAATAAATTTTTTTTAATCGCCGGTTAACTCATTGGCAGCGTCACGAAATTTAAAAGAATATTTGGAATATTTTGTTCCTTTTTTCAGTTCATAAAACTACTATAGTCAATCGCGCTTATAAAATAATCATTAATATTAAGTTTGGTAACCTTTAAAAGAGCCCACAACCCGGTAGGGCTATGATTATCAAGTTACGGCAATGAAAATCTAAGAGGATCTAAAATCCAAGAACAAACTCGATGAATATTTTTTGGCTGACCTTATGGGGCTGTAACTAGTCTTTAAAAGAATTTCGCGGCGGCTAACTGACAATTAACCTTCAAATTATCTTAACTAGCTTTCAAAGTCTTTTAAAAAAAATTGATCCCAAGGCTCAAAAACCATTTAACTTCTTTCGCCTAATGTCGATAAGAATATCAAAGCTTGGGCCCAGTCGAAAATGGTTGGCGCCGTCACCGAAACCTGGAAGATTGGCCTGGCTTTTAACCAACGAAGACGTCGTCGGATTTTTAGCTCGCGTTTCGCTACCTTTAACCAGCCGTCCCTTAGGCAATGAAGATTCTTAAAGGACTTAGTCATTACAAAGCTGGTACATTATTTGCGCGCGCGGCCTCAATCTTGGAGGAACCAGTATGGCGCAGATTGACATGCTCGACAAAATAGGTCTAAACATAGACCAAGTTTCCCAGATGACCGGAGTCAAAAAAACCACTCTAAGATACTGGGAAAAAGAGTTCTCCGATTACCTTAAACCGGTCAGGACCGACAGCCGGCGCCGCCAATACTCATTGGAGGAAGTGGAGAAAGTCGCCGTCCTTAAACAACTTATCGAAGAGGAGAAATATAAATCGGCGGGGGTTAGGCTTAAGCTCGGTCTGGGAGGTTTCGGTAACGATACCGCCAAGGAGAATTCCCCGACCCAGCCGGACAATCCGAGTCCGCCGGGCGGTTGAAAAAACCCAACGGCGCTCGTTTAGATAACGGCCAAGGAAGGCGCCACAAGCCAAGGATGGCGCGTAATTGGAAAAGGGAACGGTGGTTAAGCCGTTCCCTTTTCCGTTTATGGGGGCCATGGTTTTGGCTTTGGGGCTAGCCGCCAATGGCCAAGACCACGGCGGCCGCGGCCAAACCCTCGCCGCGGCCGATAAAACCCAGGCCCTCGGTGGTTTTGCCTTTGAGGTTTATTTGGTCAATGGCCAGGCCCGAGGCCTTGGAAAGGGCGCCAATCATCTCGCCGCGGTAATCGGAGATCCTGGGTTTTTCGCCAATAAGGGTCAGATCGGCGTTCATTAAAAAAAAACCTTTTTCGGCCAATAACTTTACGGACAAACTAATGAGCTCATGGCCCGAGGCGCCTTTCCAAGCGGGCTCTCCCGGGGGAAAATGGCAACCGATGTCGCCAAGGCCCCCGGCCCCCAAAACGGCGTCGACCAAGGCGTGGGCCAAAACGTCGGCGTCGGAGTGGCCTGCCAAACCCATCTCCCCGGGAAGGTAAACGCCGCCCAGCATGAGGGGGCGATCGGGAGAAAAGCGATGAAAGTCCCAGCCCTGGCCAACCCTGAGGTTGGGGACGGCTGGCGAGACGATTTTTTGGGCCAGAAACATGTCCGAGGCCGTGGTGATTTTAAAATTTACCGAGCCGCCCTCGACCAGTTTCACGCTCGTTCCCAGGGCCTCGACCATGGAGGCGTCGTCGGTAAAAACGCCCTCCCCCGCGCTCCCGAAAGCCTTTTCCAAAACCGCCCGGCCAAAGCCCTGCGGGGTCTGGGCTTGCCAGAGGTTTCCCCGATCGAGGGTGTTTTTTACGTTCCCGTCATCGCCCGCGACTTTTAGGGTATCGCGTAAGGGCGTGGCCAAAATGGCCGCCCCATACCGGCGGGCGCTTAGCCTAACCTTATCCACGTCCCGGGGACTGACCAAGGGCCTGGCCCCGTCGTGAATCAAGATTACCTGGGCCTTGGGGTCGGTCGCCAAAAAACCCAGCCGCGCCGAATCGGACCGCTTTTGGCCGCCCCCAACCCACTTGATGTTTTTATGGAGGTTAGAAAAGTTTTTTTCGGCGTATTCCCCAAAATTTCCCCCGGCGGGCAAAACCACCACGATTTCGTTTATTCCGTCAACCGCGGCAAAGGCCCCAATGGCCGAACTTAAAACCGTTCCCGAGCCCAGGGGTAAAAATTGCTTGGGTAACCGGTCTTCCCCGCCCCCAAAACCCTGGGAATTGAAACGCCCGCCCCCGAAACCCTGGGAATTGAAACGCTCGCCCTTGCCCCCGCCCAAAATCACCGCGGAGGTATAAAAGTCGTCAGCCATGACCAAAATCCCTCCGCCCGTCCCCTTCAAGCCCGAAAGCCCACCAAACGCTTGGCGCCTTAGCCAAAGCGCCTTGGGCCAATTTTTGGCCCGGGGGCAAAAAAATAAAAAAAAATGCGGTGGCGGCCGGGCGACCGATAAGCCGGGTTCTGTTCCTTGGCTTTCCGAGAAAAACCAAGGCGACGACCATTCCTCTAGGCGAAGGATTGCTCCATCGCTCAAGCGACCAACCCTGGGACTAAGCGGGCCGCCTAAGTCCCCAATTTGGTCTTGCTCCCGATGGGGCTTGCCTGGCCCGGCTGGTCACCCAACCGGCCGGTGAGCTCTTACCTCACCGTTTCACCCTTACCGAACCAAAAAGATCCGGCGGTTTGCTTTCTGTTGCGCTTGCCCGAGGTTACCCTCGCTGGGAATTGCCCAGCACCGTGCCCTGTGGAGCCCGGACTTTCCTCTCGATCG
>JAITLH010000297.1 GCA_031277995.1 Deltaproteobacteria bacterium | reverse complement strand
CCCACCAATGTTTTGGCCTTTCCCGATTCCAAATTGGCCATTGGCCTACCCAACTATCTGGGCGATCTGGCCATCTCGGTTCAGACCTTAATCAGGGAAGCCAAAAAAAACAAACAAGATTTGGGTTACCTCTTGCATTTTTACATGATCCATGGCTTATTACATTTAATTGGTTTTGATCATGAAATAAGCGACCTGGAAGCCCAAAGGCAAGATCAAGAAACCATAAGGCTTATGTCGTTAATTAGACACGATTTATAGATTTATAGTTTTTAAAATTTAAATAGAATTAAAAAATTAATATAACTAGACTAAGACACCTAATTGACCTACTTATAAAGTCAGGTCAACTATTTTAGTTCTACCCGGCACCTATAACTAACGACAATTAGTTTGCTTAAATTTAAAAATGAATAAACATACGTAAACAAACAAAAATTCAAAACGGTTTTATTCGGACGCCGTTGGGCCAAGATGGGCCAAAGTTGGGTTTTTCATTGGGCCCAAGGCCTTATTTGAGTGGCCTTATTTGGGTGGCCCTTATTTGGGCGGCCTTATTTGAGTGGCCCTTATTTGAGTGGCCTTATTTGGATGGCCCTTATTTGGGTGGCCCTTATTTGGGCGGACGCTCGGTTGAACGGATTTTATTTCACCGGGGCCGTTTAACCCAAGGGCTCCGGGTAAAATTAGCCTTTCAAACCATAATTGAATCGAACGTTTTTGAAGTTTAATTCTGGCGCTTAACCGATTATAAAAGGTGTAAACATGAAAAACGTCATTGCCTTGATCATGGCCGGGGGCAAGGGAGAACGCCTGATGCCCCTCACTAAATCGCGATCCAAACCGGCCATTCCCTTTGGCGGGATTTACCTTTTGGCCGATCTGTCCCTTTCCAATTGCATCAATTCCGAGGTCTACAAGATCGTCGTTTTGCCTCAGTACAAATCCCAAACCCTAATCCAACATATCGAATCGGGCTGGAACATTTTCAGCCAACCCCTGGGCCATTTTTTGCGCATCGTGCCGCCCCAAATGATGTCGGGCGACAAGTGGTACGAAGGCACGGCCGATTCCATCCGCCAAAACCTGGAGATGATCGAGGCCGAGAAACCCTCGCATTTGCTTATCCTGTCGGCCGATCACGTCTACAAGATGAACTACTCCAGCTTTAAACGCTACCACGACGAGCAAAAAGCCGACGTCACCATCGCCGTCATCGAGACGGACAAAAGCGTGGCCAGGGAATACGGGGTCCTCCAGGTAAACGACGATTTCCAGGTCACCGGTTTTCAGGAAAAACCCAAAAACCCGGCCACCATCCCCGGGCATCCGGATCTCTGCCTGGCCTCCATGGGCATCTACATCTTTAGCGCCGACGTTTTGGTGGATTTGTTAAAATCCGACGACCGGCCCGATTTTGGCAAAGACATCCTCCCCAGTATCCTCAAAACCCACAAGGTCATGGCCTATCCGTACCGCCGGGAAAACAAGATCCAGGAAGTGGTCTTTTTTACCGACGAGGGCGGTAGCCGGGCCGAGCGGCCCGTCGAGGAAGCCCCGGATTCGGGCTATTGGAGGGACGTGGGTAACCTCGACGCCTACTGGAACGCCAACATGGATCTGACGGGCTTGACCCCGTATTTCAACCTCTACGGGGTCCGTTGGCCCATGCGTACCTACCAGCGCCAGTTTCCGCCGGTAAAAACCCTCTCCGTGACCGAACCCGACGGCAGCCTACTGCACGGCGTGGCCAGGGATTCCCTGGTTTCCCACGGCTGCGTAATCGGCGGCGGCTCGGTTAGAAACAGCGTCCTGTCCTATAACGTCTCGGTCCACAGGGGCGCCGAGGTGGACGAGTCGGTAATCATGGAAAACGTGGACATCGGCCGTTTTTGCAAAATCAAAAAGGCCATAATCGCCGATAACGTTAAAATCCCGGCCAAAACCACCATCGGTTTTAGCCCCAAAGAAGATCGCCGCCGTTTTTCGGTTACCCCCCGGGGTATCGTGGTCGTGACCAGCGAAGACTTCGCCTAAAATTCACCCATCCTTACCCGCGAGGCCCCTACCCCGGGCGCCTCGCGGGTTTTTTTTCGCCCCGCGGCCCTTCTAAAAGCCCCAAATTACCGCCCGCGTTTTTGGGCCAAAAGCCCGGGCCGTTTCTATTTTCGCTAAAGGTTACCTTGACATCGCCCAGGCCGAAACATTATAATAAAAACCGCCTAGAAAGTTTAAGCCTAATATGGATAATATTTTTTTAACATTTAGCTAACAAAATTTAAACGTTCCCATTATACCATTTATTTAAGCTCTAAAACCCGGTTAAACCCTTCCCTAGGCTAGTAAAGAAAGCGCTTTTAAGCGTATTAGTCTGGCCTCCCATAGAGCCGATTTCTTTTTTGTTAATTTTTCCCTCACCGCCAAACCAAAGCCTATTCCTTATTAGCCAAAAACATCCGCCATCTATCGAAACTTGGCCTTATGACCATCGACGCGATAACCAACCAACTAAATATATAACCGCACTGGGGTTTTACTTGTCCATTTCATTAAAAAATATCTTCGTTTTCTCGTTTCTGTTTTTTCTCCTCGCCCTCCCCGCCCACCTTTGGGCCCAAAGCGAGGCCCAAAGCGAGCCCCAAAGCGGGGCCCAAACCGGGGCCGATGCGGCCGTCACCGCCGGGGCCGGCGGTGGCGGGCCCAGTGGCGGGCCGGAACCCGAGGCGGCTAGCCCGGAAGGGCCAGAGGCCATCGAGTATACCCCGCCCGACCCGGAGGGTTTCGTTGAATTATGCGGGAGCGCCGGGCCCGAGGAAATCAAAAGGGCTTTGGAGGCGGGCTTGGACGTCAACCACGTTTCCGAGGTGGGGCTCACCCCCTTTCTTTCGGCCGCGGCCTTTAATTCCGACCTCGAATCGCTAAAAACCTTGCTTGAGGCCGGGGCCAACCTTGAGGCCGTGGAAAACCGCTTTGGCCTAAACGCCTTGATGTTGGCCGCCTCCCACAACCCCAAGCCCGAGATGATCGACTTTTTGGTGGGCCAAGGCATTTCGGTGGATTTCCAAAACTTCCAGGGCGGCTCGGCCTTGATCCAGGCCGCCTCCAGTAACCCCAACCCGGCCGTGACCGAGGCCTTGATTAAGGCCGGGGCCAAGGTTAACGCCACCGATTCCCTGGGGGCCACGGCTTTAATGCACGCGGCCGGTTACGGAAAAACCCCGGTCATCCGTAAGCTATTGGAAAACGGGGCCGACGTTACCCTAAAAGACGAATCCGGGGACGCGGCCTTGGCCTGGGCGGCCCGCGGCAACGTCGATTCCGGGGCCATATTCGAGCTATTAAAGGCCAAGGCCGACCCTTACGACAAAAACCTCAGGGGACTAAGCGTCCTTTACCATTCGGCCGTAAACCAAAATTCCGACGTTTTGGCCATCCTCCTCCAAGCCACCAATTACGATCTAAGCCTATTGGAAGCCCCGGACGGCTCGCCCCTTTTCGTGGCCACCTACTTTAATCCCAACGTCAACGTGGCCAGAAGGCTTTTGTCCTTGGGCGGCGACGTCAACCAGACCCACGTGGACGGGATGACCCTCCTAATGGCCTCGTTGGTTAACCCCGAACCGGCCATGACCAAGCTAATCCTCTCCCAAAGGGTTGACCCCAACGAGACCGACTCCCACGATCGCACGGCCCTGATGCTGGCCGCGGCCATCGTGGACAATCCCGTGGTCATAAGGCTTCTTTTGGGGGCCGGGGCCAAGCTTGATCTTAAAGACAAAGACGGCCTTACGGCCTTTGACTACGCCGAGAAAAACAAAAACCCGGCCGTGACCGAACTCTTCGAGGTCCTGAAAGCCAAAAACCCAACGGCCGACCAAGCCCAACAGGCCGGCCCGGCCGTTTCGGCTCAATCGGCCGCGTCAAGCGAATCGGCCGAATCGGCCGATAAGGCCGATAAGGACGATTGATTTGGGCGATTTTTTTAAAGCCATTTAACTTTTTCTTTTGGGGAATCTTCATTTTGATCATGATAAAGAACTTTGTTTCTCGCTCCTTTAGCCGCCAAAAAAATTTATCGGCTAACTTTAGGCTTTTAACGGTGGCCGTTTTCACCATCGCGTTTGTTTTGGCCTTAAACGTTACGTCTTTTGGCCAATACGCCAACGAAATGAAATTTTGCGGCGAAGACGTGCCACTAAAAAGGGTCGAGGTTTACGAGAGCGTGGATCAAGAGTTACTGCTCCTTTCCGAGGCCAAGGCCAGGGTCTGGACCACCTTAAGGAGATCGGATCGCTATTTGCCCATAATAGAAAGGGCCTTACGGGACCAAAAAGTTCCCTTGGATTTTAAATACCTGCCCATGGCCGTCACCAATCTGGACCCGCGATTTCGCGCCGGTAACCGCCGGGGCCTGTGGCGGCTAACCGAGGGTGAGGCCGCGGCCATGGGATTGGTCGTAAACGGCGCCCTGGACGAAAGGCTCGATCCCACGGCCTCCAGTAACGCCGCCGCGGCCAAAATCGCCTCTCTCAAGCAATCGTTGGGCTCCTGGACCTTGGCCTTGGCCGCTTTTTTGGAGCCAAATTCCCTTTCCGAGGCCATGGCCGAGTCTGGCCAAACGGGCGATTATTTCGCCATGTTCGTGCCCGAGACCCTCGATAAGGCCGTGAGCTTGGTTTTGGCCGGAAAAGCCCTTTATTCCGCGCCGGAAATCTATGGCTACCGCCTGACCCAGCCCTGGCCGATTTTGTCCAACGCCCGGCGGCGGGTTGACGGCCAACAAAGCCTGCGGGAGCTGGCCGCTTCCTTTAACGTCGATTACCGAACCTTTAGGGACATGAATCCCCACATCCTGGGGGAAATGGCCCCGGCCGGGGCCTACGTCAATACCCCATAAGCCCCCCCTGGGAAGGACCGCGTTAAGGCCAAAACCCCCCGGGCTTGGCCGAATGGTTTGGGTTTTTTGAATCGAGGCGAAACTTGGATTTAGGCATCCTGACATACCCGCTCATCGCCCTGGTGGCGGGTTTGGTGGTCATCGGCGTCACGGTTATTTGGATCTACAACCGTCTGGTGACCCTAAGAAATCGCCTCCTAAACGCCCTGTCCCAGATAGACGTCCAGCTTAAGCGCCGCTTCGATCTGGTGCCGAACTTGGTCGAGGCGACCAGGGCCTATTTGGTTCACGAAAAAAGCACCCTGGAAGAAATGGCCCGTTTAAGGGGCCAAGGCGGCGGGGAAATAAGCAAAAACCCCAAGGATCAAAAAACCCCCCCCACCGCGGCCATCCAAAACGACTTGGCCCTGACCCGGGCCATGGGCAGGTTTACCGCCGTCGTGGAATCCTACCCCGACCTTAAGGCCAACCAGACCATCGCCGACCTGATGGAAGATCTGTCCACGGTGGAAAACCGAGTCGCCTACGCCCGCCAAGCCTATAACGACGCCGTCATGGAATACAACCAAACCAGGGAAATGTTCCCGGCCGTCCTATTCGCCTCAAAGATGGGTTTTGAACAGGCTTGGCTCTGGTGGGTTGATGCCCCGAGCCGAAACAAACCCACCCTGGCCACCCTTTAGGTTTTTCGCCCCGGGTTAAAAAATCCGCCTTTTCCAAGTTTCGCCTTTGGCCTAATAAGTTGGGGCTTTTTGGGTTTTTCGCCCCGGGTTAAAAAATCCGCCTTTTCCAAGTTTAGCATTTGGGCTAATAAGTTGGGGCTTTTTGGGGTTTTCGAGCTGGGTTAAATAAATCCGCCTTTTAGAGGTGTTGGTTT
>JAITLH010000286.1 GCA_031277995.1 Deltaproteobacteria bacterium | reverse complement strand
GATCATGCCGCCCCTGGGGCCCCGCAGGGTCTTATGGGTGGTGGTGGTGATGATGTCGGCGTAAGGAACCGGCGAAGGGAAAAGCCCAGCCGCCACCAGGCCAGAAAAGTGGGCCATGTCCACCATAAGGTAGGCCCCACACCTATCGGCCACTTCCCTAAACTTGGGAAAATCTATGATCCTCGGGTAAGCGGAGGCGCCGGCCACGATCACGTTGGGTTTTTCCCTTTGGGCGATCTCGGCCAGGGCCTCGTAATCGATATATTCGGTGTCTTTCCGAACTCCGTAAAAAACGGTTTTAAAGAGTTTTCCCGAAAAACTTACCGGGGCGCCGTGGGTCAAATGCCCGCCGTGGGCCAGATCCATGCCTAAAATCTTGTCCCCGGGATTTAAAAGGGAAAAATAAGAGGCCATGTTGGCCGAGGATCCGCAGTGGGGCTGAACGTTGGCGTGTTCGGCGCCAAAAAGTTTTCTGGCCCTGGCTTGGGTCAAAAGCTCGAGATCGTCGGCGTTTTCGCAGCCCCCATAATACCGATGATCCGGGTATCCTTCGGCGTATTTATTGGTAAAAATGCTAGCCCCAGCCGCCAGGACCGCTTCGGAAACGTAATTTTCGGAAGCGATCATTTGCAATTTATTTCTCTGCCTGGCCAGTTCCTTAGCCAAGATCTGGTTTAGCTGGGTATCTTGGACGAGATCGTGCTGTTTGGACATGCGTTATCCTAAATTGACGCGGTCAATGTTCTCAAAATTCGTGAAACGATTTGAGAAAAAAAATAGTTTGAACTTAAATGAGTTAAAAACTCAAAAAGAAATTAAACTTAAGACTTTTTAGTCCCATATATGTCTTCAAAAAGATTGATCCTCTCTTGATGCCTTCCGGCCTCAAAACCGGTGGTCAAAAAAGTCTCCAAAATCGCCAAGGCTAAGTTCGGGCCGATGGTCCTTTGGCCTAAGGTCAAGACGTTGGCGTCGTTATGGCCCCTGGCCATCACGGCCACGAGCTCGGTAGGGCAGTTAGCCGCCCTAACCCCCATAAAACGGTTAGCCACCATGGCCATGCCAACCCCGGTCCCGCAAATCAAAACACCGAAACGGACCTCGCCGGCCTGGATTAGCTTGGCCACCTTGATGGCCACCTCGGGATAGTTCGCCTTTTCCACGTCCGGGGCCACCCCCACGTCCACGAACTTAACTTTCATGCCTTCAAGGTGCTTTTTAAAGAGTTCTTTATGATCTCGCCCGGCATGGTCACTACCTATGGCCACGATAACGTCACCTTTTAGAGGGTCAAAAGGAACAGACATATAAATAAACTTATCGCCTAAAGCTATTAAACAAAAGATGTAACGTCCTAAAAAACCGTGATTTCAGATAACTAAGCTATGATACCGTTTACGGCACCAAAAAACCAGCGGTTAGTCGGGAGGGCCTCGCGATTTAAAAACCCAAAAAAGAAAACCTCAGACCCCTTCCAAACCGGCCCGTAAACGGTCAAATTTGGGCCTTAGCGGGGTTTGGCAGTCAGGTCAAGGATTGGCCTTGGATCAGGGGTCTGAAGCGCCCTGGGGCCTTTTACGGCCGTTTAGGGGCAAGTCGGGACACCCGCAGATTCTTTCCTAAGCCGCGCCTAAACGGTAACTACTCTATGGACTTGTATTCGTACGAATCGCCCTCAGACTTGGTGACGCGCCCAATCCCAGGGAAAGGTAGATGGGCGCCGGCCACGACAAGCTTTTTTTCGGCCGATTCGGCGAAGATCCGTTTTCTGACCTCAACGCCTTTGGATTTATCAACGTCGTATCGCATGGTCGCTTCAGGGTATTTGAACTGGACGTAAGCGATATGGGCAACGTCGCCCCAGGCAAGAAAATCTTCTTTCCCGCCTTTAAACAAAAACCCAACATGCCCGGGCGTGTGACCGTAAAGTTCGACCACCTGGACGCCGGGCAAAACTTCATCACCCGGCGAAACGAGTTTGTAGCGCTCGGCGCTTTCGTATGGGCTAAGGCACTTTTGGGCTTCTTCCCCCCGGTTTCCGCCGCCCAGCCAATACTTATCCTCGGCGATGGCGCCGTAAACCGTGGCGTTGGGGAAGGCCGCTTTGCCCGATTGATCGATAAGTCCCCTTATATGATCCCCATGGTAATGGGTCAAAAGAACGACTTTGATATCCTCGGGGGCGATGCCGGCCGCGGTTAAATTTTTCATGAGATTGGCCGCCGGGCCGTTTCCGGTATCGACCAAAACTTTCCCCAATGGCAAATCGACGACAAAGGCGTTTACGAAAGAAGGAAAATAATTTCCCTCGCTACCGGCCTTAACGGCCTCCTGTTTAATTTGCGATTCCTCAAGGCCGCCTAAAAGATCAAAACCCATCTGACCCGTGGCGTCTGAAATGGCCGTGACCTCAAGGTTACCTACCTTGGTTTTATAAAAGCCAGCGCCTTGGGCCATGGCCCGCCCCGAAGATAAAACGAAGGAAATTACAAAAGCCAAGCCCATTATAAGTAAGAAACAAACTTGATAGCTCTTCATGACTTCACCTTTAACGCCGCCCCGGCCTTTAACCCATCGGCGCGAGGAGCGAAAGCGTCAAAAACCAAGAAAGATACGCGCCCAAACCAACGATCTCACTTAACTGAGCGCCGCCGGTTTGAACGAAAGCGAGAAAAACTTATGTTTTTAGGGAGATTATTGTCGAAAACACCGAGCCCACTTAGACCGTGAAAAAAGCGGGGCAAGATAGGAATTTCAATCCCAGGCGCCAACTTTGCCCATGATTAAAACCCCGTTGGTACCGCCAAAACCAAAGGAATTACTCATGGCCGCCTTGAGTTCGGACCGTCTGGACTTGTGCGGAACGTAATCGAGATCGCAGAGGGGATCGGGATTGTCGAGGTTGACGGTGGGCGGGATGACGCCTTCATTTATGGCCAAAGCCAAAAAGGCCGACTCAATTCCCCCGGCTCCGCCTAGGAGGTGACCGGTCATGGATTTAGTGGAGCTGATGGGTATTTGGTGAGCCAAGGAGCCAAAAACTTTTTTCATGGCCAGGGTCTCGGCATGATCGTTTAATCCGGTGGAGGTACCGTGGGCGTTTACGTAGCCAATGTCCTTCAAAGATAGGTTTCTGGGAGCCGCGTCGTTTAAGGCGTTGGTCATGGCCAAGACCGCTCCCCGCCCGTCGTCGGGAGGGGCGGTGAAATGAAAGGCGTCGCAGCTGGCCCCAAATCCCAAAACTTCGGCGTAGATCCTGGCCCCGCGATTTAAGGCCCTGTTCCACTCTTCAAGAATCAGAATCCCGGCCCCTTCCCCAACAACGAAACCGTCCCGGTCCTTATCGAAAGGACGGCTGGCTTTTGTGGGTTCGTCGTTTCTGGTGGAGATGGCCTTAATGGCGTTAAAACCGGAAATGGCCAAGGGAGTTATGACCGACTCGGTCCCGCCGGTGACCATTAGATCATAGTCGTAATCCCTAATTAGCTGGGCGGCCTGGCCCACGGCGTGGGTACCGGCGGCGCATGCCGTGGCCGTCAGAATGTTTGGGCCCAGTAGGCCTAGCTCAATGGCCACCTGCCCCGCGGCCATGTTGCCAATCATCATGGGAATAAAAAAAGCGCTAATGCGATCCGGTCTACCGGCGACAATTTGGGTGTGGTTATCCTCCATGGACTTTAGGCCGCCCAAACCGCAACCCAGTACGCAACCGGATTTTTCACCGGAAACGGTCGTTAACCCGCTATCGGAAACGGCCATTTTAGAGGCCGCCACGGCGTACTGGATAAAAAGTTCCAACCGTTTGGCGGCTTTTCTTTCCATGTAATTTTCGGCGACAAAGCCTTTGACTTCGGCGGCGATGGTGGTTTTGTAGCCCTGGGTATCAAAACGGGTAATGGGGGCAACGCCGCTTTGACCCGCCTTAATGGCCTCCCAGGTCTCGGTTATACCGATGCCCACCGGGGTCACCAGCCCGATTCCGGTCACCGCGACGCGTCTGGGGTTTTGGGATCGCACGGCCCACTCCCTCTCAGTCGCGCTTATTGTTTATAAGAGTTAATGAAATCGACGACATCTTGAACGGTCTTAATGTCCTTAGAGGTCTCGTCGTTAATGGATACGTCAAATTGTTCCTGAATGGCCATGATTAACTCGACCAAATCCAAGGAATCGGCACCCAGATCGTCTTGAAACGAAGCCTCGGGAACCACTTCCGACTCATCGATGGATAGTTCATTGGCCACCACTTTGATGACTCTGTTTAATATATCATTGGACATTGGCACTCTCCTTGAAGTACTGCCGAAAAAAGAACGCTAAACCCAAGCTGGTGGGTTCATAATTACTATATATTAGCGCTTTAGGATATATATTATAAGTAAAAAGAAAGCCAAAATATGTGACCCCATCAAAATGGTTTACATATAGAGGCCACCGTTTACGTGTATTGTCTGGCCGGTTATATACTCGGCCTCGTCGGAAGCCAGGAAGTGGACCGCTTCGGCCACGTCCTTTGGAAGGCCCACCCGGCCCAAGGGGACTCGGGATAAAAGGGCCTCCCTAACTTTTTCTTCTAATTTCGAGGTCATGTCGGTTTCGATTATGCCCGGGGCCACCGCGTTTACGGTCACCGTTCTGGGGGCCAATTCCAAGGCCAGGGATTTGGTTAGCCCAATCAAACCGGCCTTGGAAGCCGAGTAATTGACCTGCCCAGGATTGCCGGAAAAGGCGACCACGGAAGAGACGTTTATTAT
>JAITLH010000136.1 GCA_031277995.1 Deltaproteobacteria bacterium | reverse complement strand
ACGATTTCCAGCCAAGCCGAGGTCCCGGATAGGGCTTTTATTTGGCCGATTAGAAAAGACAGGTCGCCGGTGAGGGTTTTTAGGGGCTGAAAGGTGGGGACCTCGAGGGCGCTGATTTCTGGCTCGGGACCATTAAAGTCGATTAGGCAAACGCTTTTGGGGCGGGCGGCTTCGTTAAAGCCCATGGGGATGGGCGAGCCGCTGTAACGGACGGTGGGGTCTTTTCCGACCATTTGGGGCGAGTGGAGGTGGCCCAGGGCCAGGTAGTCAAATTTGGGCAAGGCCGAAAGGGGCAGGGCCGAGAGGGGGCCGGCGTGGATTTCCCGGACCCCGTCGTCGTTTGAGGAAACCGAGCCTTGCAAAAACAGATGGCCCGTGGCGATTACCGGGACGGGCTGGCCGTTTTTGGCGATGAGATCTTGGGCCAGGGCGTAAAGGGTTTGGTAATGGTCGCTTAGGCCCAAAACGATCTTGCGGTGGCGTACACCCTCGTCTTCGCCAAACTCGGCCAACCTTAGGTCGGATTCCCGTAGGAAGGGGACGGCGCAAACGATTAGTTCCAGGCGACCCTTTTCGTCCCTTAGGGCGATTAGTTCCTTTTCGGGTTGGCCCGGGAACATGGCCCCAATCACGCTGGCCCCCAGGTTACTTAAGAGTTTGGCCGGGGCCTCCAAAAAGGACGGGGAATCATGGTTGCCGCCCACGATGACGGCGTGGCGACAAGTTTTCGAGCGGACCAGGACCCGGGTCAAAAAGTCATAGTAGAGTTCCTGGGCCCGGTGGGTTGGGGTGGTATTGTCAAAAACGTCCCCGGCCACGATCAAAACGTCAACGCCGTTGGTTTCGATGGTTTCGGCCGTCCAGTTTAGGAAGGCGGCAAACTCGTCGTAACGTTTTTTCGTTTTGTTTAGATAGCGGCCCAAATGCCAGTCGGAAGTGTGGAGTATTCTCATGAAAAAGGCCTAACCCCCTTATCGGAATGGAAAAAAGCGCTGGCCGCCGGAAGCGGGCGTGTTTTTGGCCGGAAAATTAAAGACCATTAACTTTCCGAACCATTTGTTTTGAGCTAGTTTGAAAGTTTCCATAATACAATGTTATTTTTAGGAAAGCAACCTTTCCTGAAAATTTATTTTTAGTATTTTTATCTCAGCATAAATATTCACAAAAATAGCTAACTCTCCCTCTTGTGTGGCGATTTTGGCCCTAAAAATGATCCCTTAGCCCAGTCTAATAAATGACGGTTTTTTGGCCACGCATAGTTTAAAAAATCGTGGCCTTAAAGTTAGGCAAGTAAAAATAAGGGCGTTGGCGTCCCAGGCTTAAGAACCATCGACCGTTTTTTGGTCGCGGCTATTTATTTTTTTCCGGTGAATTTGGGGCTCCGGGGGCGAGGGCTAACCTATCGGGGTAACTATTTATTTGCCAACGGGAGAGAAATTAAGCCCCTAAGCGAGCCGGGGATCTGGACTTGGCTTGAATGAATTAATTTAAATATTGATAATAAATTAAACCGGGGAATTAAAGGAATGGAGAGTATGATAAAGGCGGGGAAAGATCTAGATAGGCGGATAATGGACATGAAAGTTTAAGTTACTAATTATTATAATAAAAGTAAACTTGGGCCAAACAATAAACCCCCAACCTTTGAAAAACCAAAGGTTGGGGGGTAAAAATGTTGATTGAAAACGGTCAGTTCCGGGGGGCGGTCAGCCGTCAATCCTCCTCGACCAGGCGCTTTTCCCTCGCCTCGTCCAGGGTATAGCCAAGGGCGCTAATGATTTTACGGATCGACTCCAGTCGGGTGGTTTTACCCAACTCCAGGTTGCGAATGACTTTTCCCGAAACTTCAGCCTTCTTGGCTAAGCCCAAGACGCTGATAAGTTGGTTTTCGCGGGCTCGACGAAAGGCTTCGGCATTGACTCTCATAATGCGACTCCTTGTTTAATATTAAATAAAGCCTGGTATTGGTCCAAGGAGAAAGGTCTCAAAGGACTAAGCCTTATTTTCGATACTATCCAAAGTGCCCTTTAGGGCAGGTATGATCTTCATTGAAAATTTTATGAAGATCCGTTAGCTTGAAAACTTAAAAGATAGAAAGTATTTATCTAACTATTATGATGGATAAGTAAAGATCGGTGGTTATATGGAGTAAAGTTATATAGCCCCAGGGCTTATAACGGTTAAAAAACACGAGTTTTTAGACTAAAGCCCAGACGCCTTGGCCCCCGGGTCCGGGGCCGGGCCATGAGACCGGGCCATGAGACCGGGCCATGAGGCCGGGGCATTGGGGGCCGGGGCATTGGGGACCGGGCCATGAGACCGGGCCATGAGGGGCCGGTTTTTTTTGGGGCGGGAAAAAACGCCTTCGGGGGCGCTTACCCGACTATATATGGCTCTTTAACGTCCGGTCCTTGGCCCTTTTGTGCCCTGGACAAAACAAGTCAGGTTGTGGGCTTGAGACGCAAGTCGTTAAAAATGCGAACTTTTTTTTCGGCCTCGCTTGGGCGACAGCCCCGCTTAAAACGAACCAAAAAATGGCCAGCCTTGGTTGATTAACTCTTCCAGAATCGGTACCATTCGCGGTCGAAACGTAAATTTTTACTAGTGTGACTTTTTTTAGACCCAAGGAAGAAAAGTGGAGCCCGAGAAATTTTCTCAAGCGCTAAAGCATTTTAACTCTAGACT
Source organism: Deltaproteobacteria bacterium (assembly GCA_031277995.1). Lineage (GTDB taxonomy): Bacteria > Desulfobacterota > Desulfarculia > Adiutricales > Adiutricaceae > JAIRNQ01. The sequence continues at coordinate 1,364 of JAITLH010000136.1, read as the reverse complement.
TTTTTTTGGTCAAGGAAAAAATTAGCTCTCATGATCTCAAAATGGTCCCGGCTTCCTCCAAGGTTTCTGGGGAGTGGGTTTTTAATGGCGGTTATTCAAGCCCCGGGTCGCCAAACTCAAGCATGGCTCTGGAGATTATTTGTTATTCCCGTGAGATGTCACAGGGAAAAGCCCCGGCCGAAAACGGCCGGGGAACTCTCAAGCCGCCTGGCTTGGTCGCGTTTTTTTGGGCCCCCGGCCGCGCCTAGGGTCCGACCTGGGGGGCCCCAAAAATTCGGAACCGGTCGAGGGGCCGCGGCGGGGGTCGGACCGGTTCCGAAATTTCCGTTTTAAGGGGCCTAACGTCGCCGCTGCCGCGTTTTGGGGCCGGGACGGGTAAAATTAGTCCTTACCGGGGGCGGGGGCCCTCAGGGGGGCTATTTGGGGCCTTAAAATCGAAATCGCCAAAAAGCCCATTTTTTGGGGATAAATAGTTCGGGCCCGGGCCTTTGAGTAAGTTTGGGGAATTTTTGGGCCCGGGGTTGCCTTAGGTTAAGGGAGCGTTCCGCTGGGCGTGGTTTTTGGGCCTTATGGCCACGGCCCTTGTTTTTTTCCTTATCTCGCCCACACTCCCGAGCGACGGGACTTAGGCGTAAATGATTAAAGGTTATAAAAAAAACGCCAACTTCTAAGCCTACCGGGCCTATTGGCTTGGGAGTTGGCCCCTGGGGCGGCGGAAGGGAGAATCGGCCGCCGCTGTGTGGGGGGGCGAAACGATTTTGTCGTAATATAATTGAATAAACTTGAAAAATCGAATCGTGTCAAAAATTATTGTCATTTAGGGCGGTCTGGTATATAATTTTTTAATTCTAGCTTTTAGGCGTTCCCGACTAGAAATTTTCTAGCGTATTTTCGTCCAGGGCTAACACAGTCCCGGCCAACAAAATTGTTTCTTAAGCGAGGCTTTTCCATGGTAATTTTGGTTATTAACGCTGGCAGCTCTTCCGTCAAGTTCACCTGTTTCAACATGGCCGACAACAAAAAAGTTTTGGCCAGCGGTTTGGTGGAACGCATTGGCATCGAAGGCACCACCATGAAGTACACCAACCATAAGGGTGACGAGGTCAAGGGCGAGGTCAACGTAAAAAACCCGACGGACGCGATCAAACTCATCTCCGAGCGTCTGCTTGACGCCAACCACGGCGTCTTAACCAAGCTCGACGAAGTCAAGGCCATCGGGCACCGGGTAGTCCACGGCGGCGAGAAGATTAAAGATCCCATCATCATTACCCCCGAGGTCAAGGAAGTTATCAAGGGCTGTTTTTCGATGAGCCCCCTCCATAACCCCCATAACCTAAACGGCATCGAGGCTTGCGAGGGCGTTT
>JAITLH010000174.1 GCA_031277995.1 Deltaproteobacteria bacterium | reverse complement strand
CACGAGCTTTACGATCGGGCCCAAGAACTTATCGCCAAAAATGGCCAACGGGTCCCGGTAATCGCCACGGGCCATATGTTTTTTCAAGGCTCCGTCTCGTCAAACGACGACGGGGTCCGGGAAATCCACGCCGGGCCTCTCTCGGCCCTGCCCTTGGAGGCCTTGCCAAAATTTGATTACTTGGCCCTAGGCCACCTCCACTCGCCCCAAATAGTCGGAAAAAACCCAGCCTTTCGCTACAGCGGCTCACCCATCCCCATGGGCTTTAACGAAGCCGCCCGGGCCAAAAGCGTTTGTCTGATCGATTTTAACGGCCCCGAGCCCGACATTCGAACCCTCGAAGTGCCCGTCTTTCAGCCACTAAAAAGCCTAAGCGGCGATCTAAATTCCCTGGTCGGCCAAATCAAAGCCCTTCGGGGCACGTCGGCTTGGCTGGAAATCATTCACACCGGCGAAAACCTTTCCGGCGATCTGAGAAAAACCCTCGACGAGGCCGTGGCCAATACGGACCTGGAGATCCTGACCGTCAAAGACGTTTCCCGCCAAAACCTAATCATGTCGGAGGTTGGCGACTCGCTCTCCTTGGATGACCTTAGCGTTTCGGAGATTTTTGATCGCTTACTCAAAGACGCGAACTATTCCCCGGAACAGTGCCAGGCCTTAAAACAAGCCCACGCCGAGCTGGTGAATGAAATCGAGAGCCAAGACATCCTGGCCGAATAAACCCAGCCCCAATCGCCCTGACCAACCAACCGTTTTGGGTTAACCTTTGGGGCCTTTGGGTGGGGCCTTAGAACATAATCGCCCTAACCAACCAACCGTTTTGGGTTAACTTTTGGGGCTTTTGGGCGGGGCCTTGGGCCCTAAAAATTTAAAAATCTCAACTCGCCTTCAATGGACCTCAAGGAACCTGGGTTTTACCTTTACCCACGTGCCTTTATGGACTAAAAAATAAACTAAAAAAATATTTGAACGCGAAAAAAGGAGCCGCTTTTGAAAATCCTCAAGTTACGATTAAAAAACTTAAACTCCCTAATCGGGGAGCATGAAATTGATTTCACCCATCCCGCCATCACTTCCGAGGGTATTTTCCTAATCACGGGACCGACCGGCTCGGGCAAGACGACCATATTGGACGCCATGACCCTGGCCCTTTACGCCTTGACCCCCCGCCTAAAAACCATAAATAAAAACGACAACGAGATCATGACCCGCAGGACCCTGGATTGCAAAGCCGAGGTGGAGTTTGAAACCCAGGAAGGGAGGTTTTTGGCCCAGTGGTCACAGGGGCGGGCTTACAACAAAATCGACGGCGAACTCAAAGACGCCATTCACTCCTTGTCCTATTGGGACGAGAAAAAACCGGGTTTTCAAATCCTCGCGAACGGCATCTCCAAAACCCCTTTGGCCGTGGCCGAGGTGACGGGGCTGGATTTCGCCCAGTTCAAACGCTCGACCCTTTTGCCCCAAGGCGACTTTGCCTCCTTTCTGGAGGCCCGGCCCGCCGACCGCAGCCCCTTACTCGAGCAGATGACCGACACCTTCATTTACTCGGAAATTTCCATTCTTTCCCACAGGCGCTGGGCCGAGATCAATAAGAACCTGGAAGCCCTGCGATCGAAACTGGGCGGCCTCAGTATCCTGGAGCCGGGGGAAGAAGAATCGCTGCGACTGGAGCTAAACGAAGTTAACGAAAAGATTCGGGGTTTTGACGCCCAAATAACCGAGCTAACCAATTCCCTGGCTTGGTTGGAGAGAATCGGGACGCTCAAAAACGAGGTTAACGAACTTACCGCCAAAGGCCATGACTTAACCGCCCGCGAGGAAGCCTTCAAGCCCCTAAAAGCCAAATTGGAAAGGGCCCTGACGGTCATGGCCCTTTCCGGGGATCACTCGACGCTAATTGGTAAACGGCAAGAACGGGACCGTTACCATGCCCAGCTGGAAGAGGTCAAGGCCCAGCTCCCGGGCCTGGTTACCTTGGCCGAAAAAGCCGAGCGGGAGTTGGCCATACAAGCCGAGGCTTACCAAAAGGCCCAGCGCGATAGGCTAGAAAAGGGCAAGGTCATAACCCAGGCCCGGGAGCTTACGGTAAAAATCAAGGAGACGACGACCCGGCAAAAAAAGGCCGACTCGGTCGTCTCCGAGATAACCGCGAACGGCAAGAGTTTGGCGGAATCGAAAAAAAAGAACCTGGCCGAAAAAGACAAACTTAACGGCGAGCTCCAGGACGTCTCCGAGAGGTTGCGAAGGGGCGAAGGCGACGAGGCCTTGACGGGGCGCCTGCCGGCCTTACGCGAAAAAGCCCAAGCCAATAGGAAAATCAAAGAGTCCTTGGACCTTAAGACCAAAGAAGCCAAAGACCTCGCGGAATCGATCGAAACGCTCGAGGAGAAAATCCGCGTCCAGGAGATTGGCCTTAAAAAAATCAAAGCTCAATCGGAGCGGGCCCAAAAAGAAAGAATCGAACTTAAAAACAAAATCGCCGGAAAACTCCAAGGCAGGCTTATAAACGATTTGTTGGATGAGCAAGACGCCCACGACGAAACCATCCTGGCCTCAAAGGATCTCCAAAACGTCTTGACCCAACTTAAAAGCGCCACGGGCGAAGTCGAACAGCTTACCCAAGCCTCGGCCCAAAACGACGAACAACTCGCCGAGGCCAGGCAATTGGTCCAAAAAGCCGAAGTCGAACTCGAGACGGCCGAATCCGAGCTCCAAGCCCTTGAGGCCGCTTCCCAAAAACAGCGGACCGCGGAAAGCCTAAGCGATTTGCGGGAAACCTTGACGTCGGGACAACCTTGTCCCCTCTGCGGTTCCACCGATCACCCTTACTTAAAAGAGGGCCTTTTGCCCAAACCCGAGGTCGGCTTACCGGACTTAAGCGAGGCCAAGAAAAAGGCCAAAAACGCCAACAAATCGGCGGAGAAGCTTAAAATCGCCTTGGCCAAATTGGAAGCCGACCATGAACAATTGAAAAGGCAACTAACCAAAGCCCAAGACGCCCTTGGCGGGATAAAGGCCAAATATCCCATCTTTTTGGAGCGGGCCTACGCCGCGGTCCGGGAGTCGAAACTCACCGGCTTCGAAGACAAAAACTACCTGGCCGATCACCTCGACAAAGTCATGGCCCAATGCGAAAAACTTCTCGCCATAGTGAGGGCGACCGGGATAAAGGTCCTGGAATACCAAGGCTCCGTGGCCGATCTCAACGCCAAAATGGAAGAAATCGACTTGGAACTCGTTTCCATGGAAATAACCCTCCAAAGATCCAAGCACGATAAGGATTCCGACCAAAGGCTCTTTGAAATAACCAACAAAGAAAAAGAGGCCTTGGCCGCCGAGGTCCAAGAGATTTACGAGGCCTTCGCCGCGGAAATGGGTTCTTACGGAATCGACAAGTCCCGGCTAGACGAGTCCTTTGAGATACTGGAGGCCAGGCTCAAGGCCCGGGAAAACGACAAAGCCCGCCTGGCCAAATTGGAAAACAAACTGGCCTCGGTCGAAGCCACCATTGTCTCAAACGATGAAAACATCAAAGAGCTTAGGACGAACTATGCCAAGGCCGCCAACGAGCAAACCGAGGTCCAAAACGAACTTACGGCCCTAATAGCCGAGAAAAAGGAGCTTTGCGGCGAAAAAGAACCGGGCGACCTGGAAGCCGAGGGTGACCGGATTCTAAAGGCCGCCGAGAACCTATACGAAAAGGCCAAAAAAACCCGGGACGGCGCCGACTCAAACCTTAAGCTCAAAAGCGAGTCCCAAACCACCCTGGCCAAGTTTTTAACGGGCAGCGAAAACGAACTCACCGGCCTGGAAGCGCTCTTTGCCAAAAAGCTGGAAAGTTTCGGCCTGGCCTCGGAAGGGGAGTATTTAAGCGCCGCCCTGCCTGGCCAAGAACGCCAAGATTTGACCCAAAAAGCCGAAAAGTTAAGGGACGAGCGGGTGGCCCTTTTAAAATACCAAGAGGAAAAAAACAAGGAGCTGGAGGGGGAGCTTTCCAAAAACCTGACCCGGGAATCGGCCGGGGCTCTCAAAAGCGCTTTGGAGGGGATTTCGGCGGAAAAGCCGAATTTGATGGATAGGTTCGGTCAGTTGTCCGGCCGGATCATGGAAAACGAGGGCCTGAAGGCGACCCACGAGGAAACCCAAAAGGAATTGGAAAAGGCCGAGAAAAACGGCCTCATCTGGAAAGAGCTAGACGGCCTCATCGGAAGCTCCGACGGCAAGGTTTACCGAAACTACGTCCAGATCCTCACCTTCGATTGCCTCATTGACTTGGCCAACGAGCGTTTGGAGAGGATGTCGGATCGCTATAAACTCTACCACGATCGGAAAAACGCCCTGGAGATCATGGTCATCGACAACTACCAAGCCAGCGAAATCAGGCCCACCAAAAACCTCTCCGGCGGGGAGAAATTCATCGTGAGCTTGGCCTTGGCCTTGGGCCTGTCCAAAATGGCCGGGGAGAAGGTCAGGGTCGATTCGCTCTTTCTCGACGAGGGTTTTGGCACCCTGGACGCCGACGCCTTGGACATGGCCCTGGACACCCTCTCGTCCTTACGCCAGGATGGCAAGATGATTGGCTTGATTTCCCACGTCTCGGCCCTAACCGAGCGCGTCGGGGCCAAGATAGAGGTAATCCCCGTCTCGGCGGGCCGGAGCGTCATTTCCGGTCCCGGCTGCCGACAAATAAATTAGCCAAGACAAAAACCAGCCCCCGCGTCGGCCCCCGCCTAGGCTCGCCTAGGCGGGACGCCCTTTCTGGCCCCGCTGAAAAAAGGCGTAAAAAAAACGCGGTTTCGCCAATCGAACGAAACCGCGTTTTTTTTTAGGCCGTGCCGCCTTTTAAGCCCGCGAGTTTGGCGATGGCCGCGACCGAGCCCAGCTCGCTGGCCTTGACGTACCATTCAAAGGCCAGTTTAAGATCGCCGGCCCCGCCAAAGCCTTCCTCATAAGACTGCCCCAAAAGAACCATGGCATCGACGTTACCCCCGTTGGCCGCGGCTTCCCACCAATGGGCCGCCTGGGCCCTGTCCGTCGGCCCGACCAGGCCATGGATGTTTACCTGGCCCATGAACATCCGCGACAGGTTATCGCCGTCTTCGGCCCTTTGGCGCCAAAATTCGACCTTTTGGATAAGATCGGCCTTCAAGACGGGGTTTTTTAGGGAGGTTATGGCATTTCGCACGCCGCCAACGGCCGCCCTCATGTAACATTCTATGGCCTTTTGGAAGTCGAAATCGAGCTCCTGGGTCTTCAAATAGGCTTCCCCTAGGTAAAACCAGGCCATGGGCACGTTTTTCTCGGCGGCCTTTTGCCACCAGCGGATGCCCAAAACCAGGTTCCTCTCAACCCCGTTGCCCTGAAAATAGGCCACGCCCAAAGACAGCATGGCTTCCGGGACGCCCAACTCCGCGGCTTCCAACCACCAAGTCGCGGCCTGGCTAGGATCTTGCCCCACCCCTTCGCCCAGGGAATAGGCCTTGGCCACCAAACCCATGGCCTGGGGGAAGCGCAGCTTGGCGGCTTTATGCCACCACTCAAAGGCCTTGCCCTTGTCGCTTTCCACGCCGTGCCCATGGTAGTAAGCCGAGCCAATGTTGGTCATCGACTCGGGCATCCCCGCGTCGGCGGCTTGGTTCCACCAACGAAAGGCCTCGTCAAAATCCGGCTCCACGCCGTGGCCAAAAGCCAGCGAGATGGCCAAATTGTTCATGGCCACCACCAAGCCCGCCTCGGCCGCCTTGCGCCACCAAACCACGGCTTGGCTCTGATCGCGCCTTACGCCTCCCTCCCCCAAACAATAAGCCTTGCCCAAAAGGAACATGGCCTCGGGGACGCCCGCCTCGGCCCGCCGAATCAAATCATTCAGCGGCGCCCTCAAATCACTTTCCACGATAAAATACTCGCTAATCTAGAAAAAAAACAGAAAACCGGACCGCGAAAGCCCCAAAAATCCCATCCCGTAAGCCAAAAACCCACCGGGACTTTGGTCGCCAACGCTAGAAAAAGAGCCCAACCCCAGCCAAACCGCCTCTTGGCGGCCAAACAAAGGTCCCGGGCCCGCCGGTCCCATGGTCTTTTGCCGCCCCCGGCCAACCGAAGGCGCCGCCAAACCACCCTAACAGCCTATTGATCCTACCAGGATCCCATTGAGGGAAAGCCCAAAACCCATCTACCCGGGCCCAAAAAAAACCCGCGCTGGTTTAAGCCCCGACAATTTTTAAAAAATCCTAACCCCTGACATATTCAAAAGGTACCACGTTCTTGGCCATTCGTCAATAATTAAATCTACCAATGTTTTTAGCCCCTCCCGTTTATTAAATTTAGAGATCTGGCCACCTTAATCCCCCGCCCTTTTTCCCTTGACAAAACTCCCCAACCCCTTCCCCAGCGCCCCCTAAATCCCCCCCAAAACTACAATAACGGCAACCAAAGTCCATGTAAAAAATCATGTATATGAATAGCATGAAAATAAT
>JAITLH010000160.1 GCA_031277995.1 Deltaproteobacteria bacterium | reverse complement strand
ACTAAATTTATCTTTATTAATAGTTTAAGTTTACTAATAATGATATTGTAGTAACAACTAATTTAGCTATCTACAAGGCTATGTTTTGCTAAAACTAAACTCTAAAATTACAATATTTTTTCCGAGATTAAACTTACTTCCTGCCGCGGCAAAACCTTCCAAAGCCCTTCAAATTAAACTTCGTTTTTCCTTCACCAAATAAATTTTATAAACAATATCGATAAGTTATCTTCATAAACCTCGGCCTGCGTTTCTGAACTCCAGACAGGATGGGTCTAGAAATATGACAGGCTGTATTACCAGCTTGAATTATCATTAAACTGCCGGGGCCTTTGTTTTCAGAGCGTTTAGAAATTTTTAATTCAAATCCCTCAGCCCAAAAACCACCGAGGAATTTGATTGTCAGCCAAGCGTTACGGTTAACCAAAAACTTTGCTCTCACCCCCCTCGCAAACAGGTCCGTAAACGGGTCAGATAGCCCCGTGGCGGCCTTCGGGAGCCGGGTTTTGGGTATACGGCAGATCAATGGGTCCGAATCGCTCTGAGGCCCCATAAGGCCGTTTAAACCGCGAGCCGGGAAGGAACCCGATCGTGCCGATTAGGCCTAACCAAGTTAACCCGCCAAGGCTTGTTTCTAGGGTTGGCTGGATCGATTGGCGCTGGTTAGCTGGGATGGAACCAAAATAATGGGGAGGGATTCGGGGAGGGGGCGAGATTTCAAGATTTCGGTTGAAATTGGAAATGAAAGACTGGGATGACTCTTTTCAAAAGGGCCCCGGTTCATTGGTCAAAAGGCTTGACCGTTGAAGGGGCCCTTGGTTTTGCGAAGTTTATTAGGTCTTTTGAGGCAACAATGATTCCAAGCCTGACCCCGGCTTAGCCGCTCTCTTATTATTAATAAGGTTGGGGGGCTGGGACCATTATTTCGAGGTTATGATCTGGCAGACCTTGTCCAGGAGGGCCTGGGCGGGGTTTTCGGCCACGTGGGCGTAGCGTTCGGTGGTACTGGCCCTTTTGTGGCCGAGCAAAAAGCCGATAAACGAGAGGGACCCGCCGCTATTGACGGCGGTGGAGGCAAAGCCGTGGCGTAAATCGTGGATTCTCCAGCGGCCGGGCAGGTTGGCTTCCTTTAAGACCGAGTTCCACTGCCATTGGAGGTCAAAGAGGTGGCCGGACGCCGACTTACTGGGGAAGATAAAGTCGCCGCTTTTGTTTAGGCTATTAATTATGTCTATGGCCTGTTGGGAGAGGTAGATAGTCTTAAAGCCGGTTTTGCTCTCTTTTAAGGTGATCCGAGAGTTGTCGAGGTCGAGATCCGACCATCTCAAGGCGAGGATCTCGTTTTTCCGGGCCCCGGTCAAAATGAGTAGTTTCAAGGCCGCGGCCGGGATCGGGTTGAGTTTTCCGAGGTTTTCCAACCTGGCAATGGCCTCCCAGATGTCCCGCATCTGTTTCTGGCTTAGAAACCGCAGGACGCGATTTTCCTGGTAGCGAACCAGATTGCTGGGTAAGGATAAGTGGTCAGAGACAAAGCCCTTCTTTTTGCACCAGGAGAAAAATTTCGAGAGTAAGGAAAGGACCCGATTGGCGGTGGTTGGGGTGCTTTTAAGTTTTAGGTGTAAGCCTTCGATGTCCGATAAAACTACCTGGTTGATAATTTTATCGCCGATATGTGGCCTTATATGGTTTTTCCAAAAGGAAAAATATGATCTGGCGGTTTGTTTTTTTAAATGAATATTGATATATTCATCAAAAAATAATTTAAAACAAAATTTAACCGTTTTATTAGTTAATCTAGCAATTATATTTGACATTTTAGCCATCCTATATTACTTACATAGTCTAACTTAAATTAAACTTTAGTATAATTAAGTTAGATAAATAGTTATATACGGCTATGATATTTGGGTCAAAAAATTGACATGGGTGACCTAAATTTCAGCGTAAAGATCCAGATAAATTAGTAACCAACCGACGGTTAGTCATTGGGAATAATATCAAACCCAAAACATCGGCCCGGCCAATTGGCCCGACCAAGGTTATTCGCGAAAAAACGCGAAATAAGAAAAGATAAATAAGTTCAGTGATATATAATAATAAACTTTTGAAGCGTGAGGCGATTCTTTAGCTGACATATTTTAATATACCTCACTCTATAATTTAAATGGTCAAAAAAATTTACTTAGAACTATTAGGAAATTTTAAGAACTAAATATGTAATTTATTTTGTAAAACACTTTTTATTAAAATTTCATAAAGGCTTAGTTAAAATTATTGTCTAATCCTTTTATTAAATTATTAAATATTGACTTATTATTTAAATAATAAATCAATCAAAGTTGATATTTAATTTACTATAAAATCAAAAAAACATCAAGTAATAAAAAAATTTTAGTTTGTCTTAATCGAATGTCTTGACCACCGGAGTATTCAGCTTATCCAACAAGTACAAAAGTTATGCAATGCATTTTTTCTCAAAATATCACATAACTATTAAATTTTCAAGGATAATTTTTTTGGGCATGTAACTATATTTGTTCGGTTGTCAACCAGTGTAAGGCGTTTATCGTCAGGTTTGAGGATAAACAGCGCGGCCGATGACGCCGCTGGGCTGGCCATAAGGGAAATGATGCGGGCGGACATCGCCACGATGAAACAGGGAATTAGAAATACCGCCGACGCCATCAGCATGATTCAGACCGCCGACGGCGCTTTGGGGGTCATCGACGAAAAACTCGTCCGCATGAAGGAACTCGCCGAGCAGGCCGCCACCGGCACCTACACCACGGCCCAGCGCGAGATCATAAACTCCGAATACCAAGCCATGGCCGCCGAGATCGACCGCATCGCCAACGCCACTAACTTTAACGGGATTAAGCTCCTGGACGGCTCGGTTACCAACCAGCACGGCGGGCAGGGCCTTAAGATCCACTTCGGGGTCAGTAACAACGCCGCCGAGGATTACTACTTCGTCAATATCGGCGACGCCAGGGCCACCAGCTCCACCGGTCTTCGGGTTGGCGGTGACGCCAAAAACGACATCTGGGGTCAAGGGGCCGCCGGCTCAAGCAAGTTAGCCGGTCCCGGTTGTTGCACGGCTGGGTACGCGACTTTGGACAATAAGGCGGGCTTTACAAGTGGGCAGACCTTTGAATACGGTTATAATTGGGACTGGATGCAAAACAAAGACTCCGCCTTATTGACGGGGAAATATCTGGCCGGAAGGTATACCGTAACCTCGTCGGATAGTTTGCAAGATCTTATTAACAAAGTTAACGCCGGTTCCCAAAGTCGGGTGGGCGTTGCCATGTCGGCAGCCATATTGCAAAAAATGGCTAAATCCGGAGGTAACTTGGCCGTATGCGTGGGGGATGAAGCTTACGTTTTTGGTAGTTCCGCGGCCGCGAAAGGGACGGGTAGCGCGGCCGGTTTTGTTGACGGTTCTAAATCGATTACCCAGGTGGCCACGAGCGCCTCCAACACCAGCGCCTTTATGGCCGCGTCCTTGGCCAGCGCGATAAACCACAACAAAAATAGTCAGTTTTGGGCCATGGTTCAGTCGGCTGATTCAAACGGTAAAAATGCTGACATGGTGTATATTTTTACCAAAGCGGGAGGGAACTTTAATAACCTCTTGGCCTGTGATGTCGCCGATAACAAAAACCCGTCACGCTCGGGCTTGGCCGGCGTAACCTTCGAGAATGTCCAAAGCAGCCAAAGGCATGAAGCCGGAACGACTTTCACGCTTGGCGGGGAGCACTGGGGGACCATGAAACCCACCCAGGCCAAAGCCAAGCTGGGTAACGAAGTTTGGAACGTTACCCTAAACGGGAGAGACGTAGGCGACCAGAGGGATCTTTGGATCGCCAATTCGGGAGAAGTCAAAAAGCCTGGTTTGAAAGATGGCGTGATAAACGGCATGGATCGAAACAGTTTCGTTGAGATCCAAAACGCCGCGAACGGGCAATGGGTGGGCGCCGAACTTCGCACCCAATCGTCGGCCCAAGAAGCTCTGGACGCGATGACGGAGGCCATTAACAAAAAGGACAAGATTAGGGCCGATCTTGGGGCCCTCCAAAACAGGCTACAAAACACCATGACCAACCTGACCATCCAGGCGGAAAACCTTCAAGCCGCGGAGAGCCGTATCTCGGACGTGGACGTGGCCGTGGAGATGACGGAATTTACCAAAAACAACGTCCTGGCCCAAGCCGCGACCTCCATGCTGGCCCAGGCCAATAGTCTCTCCCAGTTAGCCCTAAGCTTAATCGGATAATCAATCCAGAAAAAAGCTAACCCATTCGAGGATACCCACTCGTCCAAAGCCCCCCGGCCTCCAAGATAAGGCCGGGGGGCTTTATTTTAGTGTTAACCTAAGTCGCGTTTTTGTATTGACTGGTGCCAGAGAAAAGCCTTATTGTTTAATTTACCTTTCAAGGTTTAGGCGGGGCGGTCATTATTTGTCTAGTAATATCTAATAATTAATCTATAGATGGTCAAAAATATTAGGGGATGCTCTGGTTAGTTTGAGATAATCTTTAAATTAAACTTGATTTGTGGTAAATATAACATTGGTAGTCTATCCGCGAAAAATCTAGCTTGCCCAGCATTCGGCTAGCGGCAAGAACATTTCTAAAATTAAACCAACCCGACTTGGCTAACAACTTTGACCCCTCAGGCTTTGGTTTTTAGAAATCGATAAGCTCAAAAAATTAAAAACGCGAATTAAAAAAGACTTGACTCCCCAAAAATTAGCCTTAAAAACAAACGCCTTATAAAAATCGACTTATAAAAATCGGGTTGTAAACTTCGCGAATTCAATTTTGATCAACCCGCGAAAACCCCTAATTTTTGAAAATTGGCCTCTTAACCATCTTGATTTATTTGCTAATTTTTTCGTCGTTTTCTAATTTTGGCGTTTTTGCGGCGCCATCAATTTTCGAGAGAATATTGGAAAATGTCTTCAGGACGAATACTGCCCACGATCGTCATAACCATCTTCGTAATGGGCCTTGGTCTTTTGTTCTGGAATTATGCCGCCCCGGAATCATTGGCCAGGACCTACGGGCGTTTATTTGGCCCGCCCCTGGAAGTGAAAGCTTTGGAGATGGACTATGGCCGCCAGAGCGTTTCCTTAACCCCCGGTCAGGAGTTTGAGATAAATCCCACGGTGCCGATTAGGTTAACCAAGCTTTCCACCAATCGTTGGCGCAATTACGATTTAAGGCTTTACTCACCAAATTTTGATTTGGAGTCCATTACCGCCAACGCCGTTTCCGTTTCCGACTTGGTCGGAAACGATTTCTTCTTAGACCCAAAAGATTTACTGATCCAGGTTCTCGACGATTCAACCATAAAAGCCACTTTCGTCTTGAAAGGATCTTTTACGTCGGCCGATTGGTCGGCATTGGGTGACAAGACGGTTGAGACTGAGAAGAAAATCGTGTACTATCAAAAATCTCTGGATTTGGAGCCAGACTCGGAGCCTCTTTTTGAGAAATTGGCCTCGGCTTTGCTTGAGGCTAACAAAAAAGTCGAATTGACCGAGCTTTTGGAATCAAAGCTGGCCAAGGATCCCGCCGGTCCCCAAGCCGACGAGACCTTAAACCGACTGCTTGTCCTCTACCAAGACCAAAAGGACAAAGACAAAGAAATTTCCGTTTTGGAACGGCTTTTACCCATCGCCGCCTCCGTCGGCCATCCCCTGGAGGGTTTAAAAACCAGCCTAGCGGTCTTATATAGAAGCGATCAGCCTCTCAAGGCCGCCGAAATTTACGAAGAATTGTTACCAGAGGCCCAGCTCGATCATAAACGAGCCTATTTAAACGCTTTGATAAACATTTATCGGGAAGCGGGAAACGAGAAGCTTGAGATAGCCGCTTGGGAAAATTATTTAACGGTGGCCAATCCCGAAGAACTGTTGGCCATCTGGACAGAACTTTTGGGCCTTAAGGAAAAAATCAATGACGAGCCGGGCCAGAGGGAGGCCTGGGAGGGGCTAGCGGATAATTTGCCAGACGGCCTGGATAAGGCCAACGCCTACAAGCGTTTGGGCTATCTATGGTATATGGACAAGGATTTGGACCAAGCCGAAAAAGCTTATGAAAAAGCCTTGGCCCACGACCAGGCCGATTCGTCGCTTTATTTGAACTTGGCTCGCTTGGCCTTGGAGAATGACTCCAGGAAAAGATATTTGGAGTATCTGCTTAAGGCCTGGGAATTAGACCAAGACCCGGCTTTGACCAGGGAACTGGCCCAGGCCTATACCAAAGACGGGTTAAAAGACAAGGCGGCCTCTTTGTGGTTGGTCTTGGCCGAGACCCCCGGTGACGATCCCCAAACCCTAAAGACCCAAAGCGAGGCCAAAGCCCGTTTATTGGAAATTTTAAGGCCAAAAAAAGGCGGTTATTCGGCCGAATTTGAGAAAAGACTCTACCAGTTTTCCAACGAAAAGATAGAATTTTACAATCTGGGAATCGCCCATTTTAGGGCCAAAAGGTGGGACCTAGCCCTTAAAGCCTTTGAAAAAGCCCAAACCCTTGACGCCGAAAATGAGTTGGTTAATGATATCAGGGGTTATCTGGTAGCCCTTTACAAGGAAAAAGGCCAGATCAAAGAGATGCTGGATCAGGCCATGCTCCTATACAAAGGTGACCAGAAGTATAAAGAAAGTCGAGATTTGGTGGTAGCTCACCTCCAATTGGATAAAAATTGGAAAACTTTGGCCGAGGCCGCCGGGTTTTGGACAAACTGGCACCCCGAGGATCCCGACAACTGGCGTTTTTTGGCTTTGGGCCAAAGAAACTCGGGCCAAGAAAACCAAGCGGCTAAAAGCCTTTTAAAAGTCGCGGAACTTGAACCGACGAAAGTGGCCGGCTGGTTCACGGCCGCCGAAGCCTTGGTCAAAGCCGGGGACAAGGAATCGGCCAAACTGGCCTATGAAAAAGTCTTGGAGCTGGAACCCACCAACGACAAGGCGGAGTCGGCCCTTTTGAAATTGGCCCTAGATTCGTTACCCAATACCACGGTCAAGCAGTGATGGCCTAGGAAAAATCGTTTAGCCATTAACCCGCCGCGATGGCCAAAACGGAGGCCTAGGAAAAATCCGTTGATCGTTCACCCATGGTGATGGCCAAAATGGTGGCCTAGGAAAAATCCGTTGATCATTCACCCATGGTGATGGCCAAAACGAAGGCCTAGGAAAAATTTTTCGCGGCCTAGCCTTTCCGGGGCGATTGCCAGCTCGGCGCGGGAAAAAGGCGATTGTTTTAACAAGTTCGAACTTGGATTTTATGGAAACACTGATAGATCTCATACAACGCGGCGGCTGGGTTATGTACCCAATACTGTTGTGTAGCTTAGTCGCCTTTGCCATAATTCTGGATCGAATTTGGTGTCTCAGGCGAGGTAAAGTCATACCGGGCAGTTTGGTTAGCTCGGTAAATGAATTATTGATAAGGCGTCAATATAACGACGCCGTGTTTCTATGTCAAGATGGGCAAAATTCGGCGGCTAGGTTAATCAAACAAGGTCTTAAGATGATTGGCCAGTCTAGGTTGGTGTTCAAAGACGCCATGGAGGAATCCGGTCGTAGAGAATCTCTATATTTGTCTTCTCATTTAGAGTTATTGGGAGTTATAGCTTCGATTTCTCCTTTATTGGGGCTATTGGGTACCGTTTCAGGCATGATTAACGCCTTTGGGGCGGTGGCCCAGGCGGGGTTGGGAAACCCCGGGTTATTGGCCGGGGGCATCGGCCAAGCCCTTTTGACCACGGCCGCGGGCTTGGTGGTGGCCATTCCCACGATGGTCATTCACCGGATATTGGTGGGACGGGTCGAAACCCTAACCACGGATTTGGAAGATTTGGGTTCCGACCTCCTCGAGGCCTTATCCGCCCCGGAGTTATCGGCCCAAGCCCCCCGTCAGGTGGCCAAGTGAATTTTTCCAATAAAAATTTGGCCAAGGGCCGTTTCGCCCCGGTGGTCAACATGACCCCACTGGTCGACGTGGTTTTGCAATTGGTCATTTTTTTTATGGTCACGGCCCAGTTCGCCGTTTTGCCTGGGCTAAAGCTTTTGTTGCCCGAGACCGTTTCCGGTTCTTTGGTTCAGACCGCGGAAAGGCTTGAGATCGACATTACTTCCGAAAACGACGTTTTTTTTGAAGGCCAGCCAACGACGATTGCCAGAATCGGCGATCTTTTGGACCAGACCGGGGCCGACGGGCGAGAAGTGGTGGTTTTGATTTCGGCCGACCGGGAAGCCGATTATTCTTCGGTTTTCCAGGTCATCGAAGCTTTGAGGTTAAAGAATTTCAATCGGGTGGTCATGGGCGCCACCTTACCGGTTTCCAGCGAAGGGCTTTAAGGTAGAGATTTGGTTTATGGGCGCCATCTGGTCAAAAGATAGCTTAGAAGCTTATAATACGTCAGCCAATCGGGCTCCCGAAAGCGCCGAGGAGAAATCCTTGGTTTTCTCGACGCTCAAAGACAAGATCCCCTGGCTCCTTTCTTGCCTGACCATCCTAATCATGATCGGCTATATTTTTATTTCCGACGCCGGGCTAGCGAAGAGTAACGGCTTACTGGAGAAAAAAAATCAATTGGAGCTGGAAAATCTTCGTCTGGAAGAGGAAAATCGCCAGTTGACCATTAGGCTCGATAGGATTTTGACCGACTTGGGCTATCTTGAGGATGAGGCCAGAAATAAATTAGGTTTAGTCAAACCCAATGAAATTATCTACAAGTTGGCCGAAGAATCGGAATTTTCAGACAAGGATGTAAATAATCAGTCTGAATAGTTTTTTAGTGGTTTTTTTACCACTAAAAATATTGTCTTTATCGTCTTTGTTTTTGTCTCTGTCAAGGAGTTTTTTTTGAATGATTTCCACGAGTGATTTTAGAAAAGGATTGAAGGTAAAATTTAAGGATGATCCCTTCATCATAATAGATTTTCAACACGTCAAACCCGGCAAGGGCGGGGCCTTCGTTCGGACCAAGCTTAAAAACATGGTTACCGGAAGGGTGTTGGATGAAACTTTTAGGTCAGGCGAGAAACTGGAGCAGCCGGATCTTGAAGAAAAAGACGTTCAGTACCTTTATTATGATCCTAAAGACGGGTACGTTTTTATGGACAAGGGTACTTATGAACAAATACACTTGACGGAAGATCAAGTTGGGGATAATAAAAATTTTCTCCTTGAAAATATGGATCTTTACATAAATTTATATCAAGGAAAACCCATAAGCCTTGATTTCCCTACCACCGTGAACCTGGTCGTGGTCAAAAGCGATCCCGGCGTCAAGGGCGACACGGCCACGGGGGCTACGAAACCGGCCACCCTCTCCACGGGGTTGATCGTCCAAGTGCCTTTGTTTATTAACGAAGGCGACGTCCTCAAAATAGATACCAGATCAGGCGAATATATAGAGCGGGCCAAATAACCAAACTTTTGGCCAAGGTTTCTGGGCCAAAAGTCGTTGCCCGTCGGGTGATCCCTCGCGGAGGGTTGGCACTTGGCGCTTTTGGCGCTTCCATTTTGGGGGGCATACGGGTTAGTAATTTGGGGCCATTTCGGTAGGGGGCCGGCCGTAAAACCGGGCCTCCTGGGCGGGTTTTTTTGGTTGATAATATTTCGCCAATATAGTATTATCTAGTAGATTTGGGCGATTAGCTCAGTCGGATAGAGCGTTAGCCTCCGGAGCTAAAGGCCGCGCGTTCGAATCGCGCATCGCCCACCATTTTCACATTCGCGACATTTTTCCTACAGCCAAGTGGGAGCGGCCTTAAACCGTTTTCGTTTTGGTAGGGTTATTTCTGTACGCTTAAGCTAATTGCTGTAACTATGTGAATTTTCAAATAAATACGCAAATGTACTTAAGAAGGACAATTGATAAGATATAAGACCTATGTATCCTAAAGTCTCCATAGTAATACCTGTCTACAATGGCTCTAATTATTTAAGCAGAGCTATAGATAGTGCTTTGGCTCAAGACTATAAAAATTTAGAAGTTATAGTCATCAATGATGGGTCTAATGATAATTTAGCCTCGGAAAATATAGCTTTATCCTATGGGGATAAGATCAAATATTTTTATAAAGAAAATAAAGGCGTCGCTTCAGCCTGGAATAAAGGCATAGAGGTATCAACGGGTGATTTTGTATCTTTCTTAAGCCATGATGATTTATATGCCGACAATAAAATTTCTTGTCAAATAAATAAATTTTTATCTCAAAACGATAAAAATTGTATTATATACTCAAATTGGGTAATCATTGATGAGAACGAAGTGGAAAAACAACAGATATTTTTGCCGGATCTTGAGCCATCTAAGTTTTTCCTTTATTACTTACTTGAGCAGTCTCTTCATGGCTGTAGTCTCCTAATTCCCAAGACGGTATTCGCGCTTGAAGGAAATTTTGACGAGCGTTTACAGTCAACCTGCGACTATGACTTTATTTTAAGGGCAGCGGAAAGGAGAAATTTTATTTTATGCCCTGAAATATTGGTAAAAGGTCGTAAACATGAAGAACAATATACCTACAAAATTATAACCCATAATGAAGAGCGTGAGCTCTTATTTATAAAAAAAATTCAAAGTATAAGTAAAGATATGTTAAACAATACTTTTAACGTTAGTGAACAGTTCAAATATTTATACTCTTTATTTTTAAAATTCAGTCAAATGGATTATTCAACGGCGATCTTAGTTCTCCTAAGTCAAATTTCAAAAATTTACGCTAAAGATGAAAATATAGCCAGCCAATTTATCTATATGTTAGTCCAAGATCTTTCCAGTTTCAGAAAATGAGGTCAAGTTGACTCTTTCAATGTTTAAAGATAAAACTATTTTAATCGTGGGTGGAACCGGTAGCTTTGGGTCCGCCGCGACGGAGTATTTTTTAAATAATTCAGAGGTAGCCGAAGTAAGAATTTTATCTAGGGACGAAAAAAAACAAGACGATATGAGGAAACTGTTTAACGACGAAAAAATCAAGTTTTATTTAGGCGACGTCAGGGATATCTCCACCTTATGGGCGCCCATGTACGAAACGAATTTTGTCTTCCAAGCCGCGGCTTTGAAAC
>JAITLH010000097.1 GCA_031277995.1 Deltaproteobacteria bacterium | reverse complement strand
CCCAGGCCTCCCAGGGCGGGAAAATTTCCCGCCCTGGGAGGCTATTTTTTAAGGAGAGAGCCTTGCCCAGCCATCGGGAAACTGACCAGGAATTGGAAGTTAGACTAAAAAACCATTTGGCCCAGATAACGGCGCCCAACGAAGCCATCAGGGCCTTGGCCGCCCAAAGGGAAGACGATCTGGCCAAACCCAGAAAATCCCTGGGCCGCCTGGAGGAACTGGCCATCCAATTGGCCTCGATTCAAAATACCTTTTCTCCCAGGTACGAAAAGAAACTTATCGTGGTTTGCGCCGGGGATCACGGCGTGGTCGAGGAAGGGGTCAGCCCCTACCCCTCGGATGTCACCATAGCGCAGATAGCCAATTTCCAACAAGGGGGCGGGGCCATAACTTCCCTGGCCAGGGCCACCGGTTCAGATTTAATCCTCCTGGACGTGGGCATAAAGGGCGATTTGGCCCCCCACCCGACTAGGGTTGACGCGAAAATCGCCCACGGGACCAAAAACATCGCCAAGGGCCCGGCCATGACCAGAAAAGAGGCTTTGCTTTCAGTCCTAACGGGCTTGGAACTAGTTTTGGGGCGCCATGAAATCGATTTGGTCACGGCCGGGGAGATGGGCATCGGTAACACCACCCCCTCTTCTTGCATAGTAAGCCTCTTGACGGGCCAAACCCCCTTGGAGGCCACCGGGCCCGGCTCGGGACTATCTCCCGAGAGAATCGCCCACAAGGCCGCCATCGTCCAAAAAGCCCTGGAAGTAAATAAGCCCGATCCCAAAGACCCCATTGACGTCTTGGCCAAGGTGGGCGGCTTTGAGATAGGGGCCATGGCCGGGGTCTACCTGGGCGGGGCCATCCGCCGGGCCGGCGTGGTCATAGACGGCTTTATCGGCGCCGCGGCCGCCCTTTTGGCCCAGGGCCTTTCCCCGGGGATTACCAAATACCTAATCGCCGGCCATCGCTCCAAGGAAAAGGCCCACCTGGAAACCCTAAAACGCTTGGGCCTTACCCCCCTACTCGATCTGGGCCTCTACCTAGGCGAAGGCAGCGGGGCCGTGGTGGCCTTTGGCGTTCTCCAATGCGCCTGCGCCCACTTTAACGGCATGCGCACCCTGGCCGAGGCCCAAGTCAGTGACACCATCTTGACCTAACCAAAAAACCCAAAAACCGCGACCCTAGCCGAAACTCGCCCGTAAACGGGCCTAATAGCCCCGCTGCGGGCTTCGGAAAGGGAGGTTGGTATCAAACTAGGGCCAAGCGCTCCCAGGGCCTTATAGACCCCTTTACGGCGCCTTAGCCCAAAGACGCGAATCCCGCCCATTCCCATAAGGGCATGGGCGGGATTTTTTATTCGCCTTGGCCCAAAAAAGCGTCGATTAAGTCCGAGTCTTTAAGGGCCTTAAAAATGGCCTCCCCGCGGTGGGAGAGGCGGTTTTTTTCGCTAAGGCTAAGCTCGGCCAGGGTTTGGTCGTAGCCTCGCGGGATAAAGATGGGATCGTAGCCAAAGCCGCCGGCGCCTTTGGGGGCCGCCGCGATGGAGCCATGGAGGCGACCGGTCCAGGCGAGATGGTTATCGAGGCCCTTTTTGGCCAAGACCAAGGCCGTCTCAAAGTAAGCCTCGCGGGTTTTATTTTGGGTATTTAAGGAAAGGAGTTTTTTGTCAAGATCGGTTAGTAGTTTTTGGCTTCTTTTAGGGTCGGTTAAGCCCACGGCCCCGTAACGGGCCGAGAGGACCCCCGGGGCGCCGTCTAGGGCCAAAACGCACAGGCCCGAATCGTCGGCCAGGGTGGGGCAAGAACTAAGATCCGCGTAGTGGCGAGCTTTGAGGAAGGCGTTTTCGGTAAAACTCTGGGCCCCTTCCCGGGCCTCGGGAAATTCAAAGCCCCGGGCCTTTAGATCGCCCAGGGTCAAAAGGTTAAGGGAAAGCTTAACCAAAAGGGGCTTCAAAAGGGCCTTATACTCCCTGACCTTGCCCTGGTTTGAGGTCGCCAAAAGCAAAACCCGAAAAGGGTCTCCCGGGGAGACCTTTTTCGGGTCGGCTGGTTTTTGGGGTTTTTGGTCGGACCTTGGCATCCTTTGGGTTTGGCGAAAAATGGATTTAGATGCCGCCGTAGCCGGCCATGTAATCCATGAGCCTACGGTCCATTTCTTCTTGGGTGTTGGAGTTGGCGTCGTAGGGACCCTCCTGGGCCTCGTAACCGCCGCCGCCAAAGTTGGTGTCAACGGGGCCGCGGCCCACTTGGCCAACCTTAAAAACGAAGGTGGCCCCGGTGCCCAAATCGTCGTCAACGTCGGCTAGGAGTTTTTGCCTAATGACGCCTTCGGGAATGGAAAAAGTCCCGGTTTCCTTGTCTTCTAAGAAATTTAGCATGAAGGCGGAAAATATGGGCGCGGCCGTCCTGGCCCCTTGCTCGCCTCCGCCTAAGCTAACCCGGGTTTCGCGGCCCACCCAGACCCCGCAAGTGTATTCGGGGGTAAAGCCAATAAATAGGGCGTCGGCTTGGGAGTTGGTGGTTCCGGTTTTTCCGGCCACGGGGATTTCCTTTAAGGCCGCCCCCACCCTGGCCCCGGTGCCGCTTTTGGCCACGGCGCTTAACATGTCGATCATGATGTAGGCCGTTTGGGGCGAGATGGCCTCGGTAAAATAAGGATCGAAATCGATGATGGTACGCCCGTAGCGATCCTCGACCTTGTCGACGAAGGTGGGCCAAGCCCAGGAGCCAAGATTGGGGAAGGTCGTGTAGGCCTTGGTCATGTCCAGTAAGGTCACTTCCGAGGCGCCCAGGGCCAAAGACAAAGTGGCGTTTAGGTTAGTGGAGATGCCCATTTTTTTGGCGTAATCGGCCACCGTCTGGGGACCCAGGGCCTCGGTTAACTTAACCGAAACGATATTGACCGAACGCCTTAAGGCGTCAAGTAAGGTCATGGCCCCGCTGTGACCGCCGCCGGCGTTTCTGGGCCGCCAGACCCGGCCCGGTCCGTCGGGGTAGCTTAAGGGGACGTCGTAGATGACCGAGGCCTCGGTATAGCCGTTTTCCAGGGCGGCCGTGTAGACGAAGGGCTTAAAGGAACTGCCCGGTTGCCTTTGGGCAAGTATCGCCCGGTTAAAGTCGCTATTTCCGATCCCTTCAAGCCCAAAATCCCGGCCCCCAACCATGGCCAAGACCCGGCCGGTTTTGTTTTCCATCAAAACCAGGGCGCCCTGGATCTCGGGCGGGGGGGAAGGCACCAAATCAAGTCGGCCCGTTTCTTGGTTTCGGCCCACGATCCGGGTCATGACCAGATCGTTTTTGGCGAAAACGCTGCCCAAAGATCTTTTGCCCACCAGCCAGGAAAGACTTTCCGCGCTCATGAAACCCTCGTCGGCCCCAAAGCTTAACACTAACCCCGGATTGTCCCCGGTGGTGATGACCTCGGTTACCAATCCGGCCGGTTCATGGTAAAGCATCAGGGGCCTACTTTCCAAACTGGCCCTGGCCCTTCTTAGGTATTCGTTGACTTGGTTTTGGTTTAGGCTCCTAACCTTGGGGCTCATCCTCTGACGCCGGGCCAAGGCGTCAAGGCCGTTTCGAACGGCCTCCTGGGCCTGGGCCTGGGCCTTAAGATCCAAGGTCGTGTAGATCCGTAAGCCGTCGTTTAGGACTTTTTCGGCCCCCAGGTAATCGCTCATCTGGAGCCTCACCACCTCGGCGAACTGGGGGGCCACTTGCCGGTAGATATTGGGCCTTCGATCCAAAAACTTTAGGGGCGTGTTTAGGGCCCTCGTGGCCTCGCTTTGGGTTACGTAACCCACCTCAACCATGCGCCTTAGGACGTAATTTTGGCGCTCCCGGCTCCTGGCCGTCCCTAGGTGGGCTTGAAGCCTACCCGGGGCCTGGGCCAAACCGGCCAGTAAGGCCGCCTCTCCCAGCGTCACTTCCCCAATGGTTTTTCCAAAATAAAGCCTGGCCGCCGATTCCACGCCGTAGGCCCCGCGGCCCAGGTAAATCCGGTTTAGGTATAAAAATAAGATCTCGTCCTTGGTCAAGATCCGCTCGGCCCGCCAAGCCAAGATCATCTCCTTAAGCTTCCTATCGTAAGTCTTTTCGTTGGTAAGCAAAAAAGATCTGATCATCTGCTGGGTAATGGTCGAGGCCCCCTGGACCGTGTGACCGGCCTTGACGTTGGCCATAAGGGCCCGGCTTACCCCAATAAGATCCACCCCCTGGTGCGAATAAAAAGAACTGTCCTCGGCGGCCAAAAAGGCCTTCACCACGACGTCGGGAACGCGGTCCAAGGGGGTGACCAGACGATGCTCGTTATAGAGCTCGGCCATGAGGGTATTGTCGGAAGCGAAGATGAAGGACACGGTGGGAGGTTGATAGCTTTTTAAGTCTTCCAAGGCCGTCCCGGCCATTTCTTGGTTGTAGATCTCCAAAACCAAGACCACGGTCACGATGGGCCAAAACAAAAAAGGCAACAAGGCGAAAAAAAAGGCCAGCTCCCCGGGTACCCAGGCTTGGGGATGGCGCCAAACCCCGGTTAACTTGCCCTTAAGCTGTCCCTCGCCCAAAACCCCGGGCTTTCGGTTTAAGGGGCCCAGCTTATCGGATATGAGCTTTCGGGTTTCGCTTTTGGCTTTTTGATAAACTTCGGAATTCTTATCGTTATTACTTTTTGACAAAACGTTCATGACCCAAGCCCCAGCCCTTTATCCCCGGCTCAAAATAACCAGTTTCCTACCGCGCCCTTTGGCCGCTTAATCTTGGCCCCGGGGCGCCACCTTGGGGGCGCGAGCGAAATCACCTCCCCCAAACTAAACGCTTAGCGCCAAAAACCAAACCCAACCCTGGCCAAAACGGCCCGGTTTGGTTAGGTCCTTGGCAAAAACCCCTACCCAGCTACGGCCAACCTAATCTCGTCATAATAACCGCCCTCCAAAACTTCCCTTTCCCAAACTCCCCCAAGGAAAGTTTGAAAAAGGGGTCTAAAAACCCTTTAGAGCCCGATGAAACGGCCCCGGCCGACGTTAACCAAACCGGCCGAATCCGAGTCCGGAAATTTGGCCAGGATCACCCTTAAGGTCTCCATGGCCCCGGGTCCGTTACCCAGTAAACTTTGACAGTAAGTCATCTTCAAAAGGAAGCCCGCGGCCCGGTCGGACAGGGGATAATCCCTATAGCCCTGACTAAATTCCCAAAAGGCCCCGGCGTAATCGCCGGCCGCGTAAAGGCACCGGCCCAGAAAGTCCCGGGCCTCGGGAGAAAGTTTTTCGCCCGGAGAACCCCAAACCTTTTCGCCCAAAGCGGCCAGGTTAAGGGGCTGGTCACTTACCCCTGCCCCCATCGTCCCGGCCATTTCTTGCCCCTTGACTTCCAAGGCCAAAAGGGCGCCCACCAAAGGCCAAAACAAAAACGGCAGCAAGGCGAAAAAGAAGGCCAGCTCCCTGGGCACCCAGGCTTGGGGATGGCGCCAAAGGGCGGTTGACTTTTCTTTGAGGGGTACCTCCCCCAAGATCCCGCCCTTGCGACTAACCAAGCCCAGTTTTTCAGGACCCGGTTGCCCGGCTCCGGGCTTATCGGAGCTAAGCTTCCCGTCTCCTGGCTTCCCGGCTCCGGGCTTCCCGGAACCGAGCTTAGCCGAGAGGCTTTGGGCTTTTTTGGAAGCCATGGAACCCTTATCGTTTACGCTATTTGACAAAACGCTCATGGCCAAAGCCCCGGGACTCCAAATCAAGCCGTTTAGGCCAAACCTTTTGGCCCAAACGGCTTGGCCCACGCCGTTTGGGTCAGGCCCTTTAGACCCGTCCGCTCCCAAACCAAGGCCAACGACTAAATCAAACCAATCGTTAGCCAAAAAAAATTATTTCAAACTACGTCTAGGCTAACCTTGCCATAAAAACGCGCCCTTTGGGAACTGCCCATTTAGGTAACTTTTCTTTTGGTAGGCAATTCGACTTTTTTATACCCAAAGAAGGGTTTTCATTCATGGGTTAAACATGCTGGATTATCAAACAAGGTCGTATTTTAGATTAATTTTGCGGCTTTAACCTTCAGTTTAAAACTTAAGGTTCCCATCATCGGCTAGATGCCGGAAAAACGCCCCCG
>JAITLH010000096.1 GCA_031277995.1 Deltaproteobacteria bacterium | reverse complement strand
ACAAGGACTATGTCGCGAAAAGAAATTTTTACCAAAATAGGCATGAGACAAGATACCCGCTCTTATGCTAGAAACGTTAAACCGTTAATGTTAAAAGGTCTAATTGAAATGACCTTGCCCGATAAACCTAATAGCAGGTTACAGAAATATAAACTTACGGACAAAGGCAAAGCCCAATTTGAAAGCCATAGCTAGCGCGTCTCCACTTTCCTTTACTCAAATGGTTTTCACTTCAAGAGAACTTTACGGTTCAGTTTGGCGCCGGGTTGAGGGTTTTGCAAGGCCTATATTAAGCCAAGGAGCATTAACGAAAGGCTAAAAACGAGGATGAAAAACATCCGCCCGATACCGATAAAAGGCTCGCTGGAAGAAGCGGGCGCCTAAAGGAGGCGCTGATTATGCCGTACGTACCCACCGCGATCAACCGTAAGGCGCTGACCATTAAGTCATTTAGATTATCCGCGATTACCGCCTGGGCAAGACGTCCTTTGCCCGGCTCGTGGTTGCCGCCCAGGAGAAACGGCACGCGAAATGATTTCCGGTATATTGACGTTGGTTTAGGACCGGGCGCAGTTTGCCAACCGGTCTAGCCGCGACGACATCAAAAACCAGACGAACGGGGCTTTGACGGTGCCGCTCCGCGAGAACGGAGACCGGCCCGAATGGGAAGAAGTCTTCGAGAAAGTTATGGAACAGGCCGGGAATTTTAAGAAATATCAGTAATGATGGGGAAATAAAGTTTTGGCGCTTTGGCCCCGCTAGCTCTCCTTTAGAAAAAGAAAAAGCCCGAAGGCCTTGTTTTTAAAGGACTTTCGGACTTTGTCGGATTTGGTTGGTCTAGTTGATGGTAGTCCCAAGGGGACTCGAACCCCTGTTTTCGCCGTGAGAGGGCGGTGTCCTAGGCCACTAGACGATGGGACCGGGCAGCCCAGAAACGAATTTTTTAACATATCCAGACGAAGATGTCAATGGATTTTTTGGGGTTTTGGTCAAAGCGCGCCCAATGGCTTGGGCCATCGGCTTAGCCCAATGGCTTGGGCCACCAGGCCCGGGGCCGCTGAAAAACCCCTTTGGGGGCCCGAAAACGCCAAAAGCTTTTTCTAAGGAGCAAAACGGCTTCGGGGCGTTTTTGGATGGGCGCGAGGGGTGGGAGAAGGCCTTAATATTTCTGGCTTATGTTTGGGCGATGATGGGTTTAGCCATACTCGTAAAGGTTTTTTAACTCGCCTAAATCCGGTTCCTCTCCCTTGTCCCCAAAAGGGGCCTGAAAAGCATTGGCGGCTACTGAAATCGACCGTCATCGGCCGGCGCCAGGGCGAATAGAGGTCATGACGATCTTTTAGGCTTTTTGGGGATGGGGGCGAAAAGATTGGGCGTCCCCTCCGGGCGCTTCCCGCGCCGGAGGGGGCTTAAGGCGAAAGGAGACAAAAATCACGCCGCCCAGTCGAAAGGGGGGGGGCCATGGGCTGGCGGTCGGTCCGAGCCTGGGGTGCCTAGGCCGGGTATATTTGGGCCCATTTGACAAACGGGCCAGCGGTACCTTATACGGGCCGAGCGTTCTAGCCTTAACCATTAAGCTCGAGTAAAGACTCATAGGTGGCTATGAACACCTTAATGTCCCGCAACAAATTATTGTAAACGTCGAGGACGTTATTCACGTGGGCCTCGAGTTCTTCCACGTTGGCGGCCCACTCGCGGTTGGTGGGATCCGCGCCGCCATGAAAGGTGAGACCGTTTTTTTCGAAGTAGACGGATAACTCGGCCGCGAATTGGTTATCCAAAACCTTCTGGGCCTTGGTCTCCGCCCTGGTCATGATGGGGCGATGGGGGATAATCCTGGCCTTGGTAAATAAATTCCAGGCCACGCCGACATCTTCTTGGAGTTCATCTAATTTAGCCTTCCATTCCTTGCCATTTTCCTTTTCAAAGAAGGCTAAAAGCATCTTTAAGGTTACTTTGTCCACGGCGGCATCGAGCGATTCTAACTGCACCTGGGTAAGGTTAGGGTTTTGGGATATAGAATCAACGCTCATTAGCTTCTCCTTATTTCGCCAGGCCCGGGCCCAAGCCAAGGGCGGACCGTGGAGTTAGGGGCTGGGGAGCCTTGGGAAGGACATTAAAGCGCCCCAAACGGGCGACTTCCCAAAACCCCTTTTATTTAGATACTGGCGGGGTCGATGGACCCATAAAAAGTCCAAAAAAATGACGATACCGTTAGAGCTTGATAGCGCCCGCCCGAGAAAAGGATCGTCTGGGACTTTTGGAATTCTGGAAACTCGAGTCCCTGGCCACTCGCTCGCCTGCCTTTTGCGCCTCGCGCCTAGTCTCGTCAACAATCTTTTTGACGTCGGGGGGCAGGTTAGTCAGTTCAAGTTTTCTAAGATCTTCCTCGGTGAGGCCCACTTTCTCCATTTGGCGATCGAAGATAGCGTCAAGCCTTTCTATATGATTTCTTAGTTCATTGATCTCGGCCAGTTTGGCTTCCACCTGAGCGTCGGTGAGGGACATTTTCTCGGCCTTCCTTAGCATGCCCTAGTTAGGGACGGGTCTTTTTAAGCCTTCTTTTTGAATTCCAAAGGTAGGGTTTTGGGATCAATCTTTTTCAGATCGTCCTTGGTGAGACCGGCGGCCTTCAAATCGCGTTCAAAAAGCTCGTCAAGCTTTTCTATTTGGCTTTTAAGTTCCTTGAGTTGGGCCAGTTTGGCTTCAACGTCAAGGCCATCGGCGGACATTTTTTCGGCCTTTCTTGACATGCCTTGGAGAGGGTCAAGTCTTTTGTCGCCCATAAAGCGAAGGGTAAAGGCGCGGAAAATTTCTTTAACAAATCAAGGCAAAGTAACCTCGCGGCCGACGAAAAAAAATCACGGTTACCATGGGGTCGCCCCGCGGCGATGGTCCGATTGGACCGATAAAAAAAAACGGGCGCAATCTAGTTTCAAATATACCACGAGCAAAACGCCAAAGTAAACCTTCGCGACTTTCAACGGACGTGGTTTTATTAAACGTAAACGCGTAAAAAAATTCCTAACCTAAAAAATTTGGCATCTTACAACACCCTAAATTTTATGATGAAAATCTCTTAATCCCAATCAAGCGCCCATCGCTAGCCAAAAACGTCAGTATCCAAAAAACTAATTTATCGCTTAGTTTTTAGCGCGAAACAAAGGCTTTGGGTAGTTTTTACTTAAATAATGACAATTGTTTTTTTAGAGCCATTTTTAATCTTTTCTTCGTCAACATTTAAATGGCTACTTTTTCATAAAAACTTCTAGAATACCATATAAAGAAAAATATTTAATATTCTTTAAGCCCTTTAAATGTTTATCGCGGTTATTTTAACCTTTAACTAACATAACAAGCCAATTTTGTCGATAAGGCCTAAAAAAATTCTCCGCCCTCTCGGCCGTGGTCTCTCCCTTCAACGCCAAATCGAGCCGGCCATACATTTTGATCCAAGCCAGGCAATCGCGGGTGAATTTATTGGGATCTTTTTTTGCGTTCATCGTGAAAAATGACGGCTCTATCAGCGTTTCAAACACGGCTTGAAAGGCGTCCCCTTTAATCGCGTCCCCGGCGGCAAAACAAGCCTACCTTCCATGCCCAAAAAAAAATCTTCATTTTGTCTCCTTTGCCTATAAAGTCGCGTTTGATGAGATCCGTTTTGCCGCGTTTGGCTGGATTTCGCTCGCGACCACCCCACCCGCCTTTAAGAAAGGTTCTTTGTTTAAAAAGTTTGGGCCTGGGGGTCACGGCCCAGCGCCAAGCGTGGGCGTCAAGTCAAGAGCCGGCCCAGGCGCCAAGATAAGCGCCCAGAGCGTCGTGGGGGCTACCCCACAGGGGGGGGAGGCGTCAGATCCGGCGGCGAAAGGACTCACCGGGGCGATTTGGGGCGTTCGCGGGGCGGTTTTAGCTGGGGGGTGCGGTTGGGGTTTTTGGGTGGGGGAACGCTTGAAAGCGGCAAAGCGGCTTTGGGGCGTTTTTGGTTGGGGGGTGGGAGATAGGCCTTAATATTTCTGGCTTATGTTTGGGCGATGATGGGTTTAGCTATACTCGTAAAGGTATTTTAGCTTGTCGAAATCCGGCAGCTCTCCCTTGTCCCCGAAGGGGCGGGAAAAGTATTGGCAGTTGATGAAATCGACCGTCACCGGCCAGCACCAGGGCGAATCGACGTTATACTGATCTTTTAAGCCGTTTACGTCTTTTAGGGTTACGCTAAAGAAAAATAGCCAATTGAGTAAGTTTTGGTCCAGGGAGCGCAATTTGGCCAGGAAATTTTTTAGATCCAGGCCCTTGGCGTTTAGGCGAAATAGGTCGCTTTCGAAATCAAGCACGATCATGGGCCCCAGGCTGGCCGTATTTAGCGAGCCGCGCCTATGGACGGCGTAGAGGGTAAAGGACGACAAGGGGATCTCGGGGCGGCCTAAGTAACCTTGGGGGTGGAAAAACCTGGCCCAGCTGGGGTTAATCTGGAAAACAAACCAAGAGTTTAAATCTTTGGCCACGATATCGCGAACCTGGGGCGGCGTCCATAGGACGGCGGCCAGGGGCGCTTTAACCAAAAGCCTCGGGACGAAAGGAGAACATCCGCCCTCGGAGCTTTCGTACCATAGGTAATCCAAACGCACGGCCAATCGGGGCTTAACCGTGACGTCTTCCCCGGCGTCGGCATCCCTTGTGAAAACGACCTTTTGGGCCTGGCTTTGATCGTCAAAAACCAGGGCTAACCCTTGCGAGGGCTCAAAATCGTGATCGGACCCGCCCCGGCCGTTTAAGCCCCGCTCAAGGTTTTGGCTTGAGTAATCGCCCGAAGATCCGCAAACCAAACTCACGGTCCGAGAATTGTTTTTCAAGTCCACGGATCGTAGGCCCAGGGCGTTGTCGGTGCGTCGGCAGCCCAGTTCGCTTAAGGGCGTCCCGGCGGCCACGGCCTCAAGGAGGCTTTCATGGACGTAAGCCCCCGAGCGGTGGGTATGGCCGCAGACGGTAAAGTGAATCTTTTGAGTTTTGGCTTCTTTTTTCGTCTCAAACAGTCCGTAGATCTCATTCCTGAGCCCGTAAAACGAACCGCAATCCCTGTCGGTTAAGTGAAACGTCACCCTTGGGGCCATGTCCCACAAAATCGGCAGCGTTTCGATTTCCACGGCTTCATCGGCGCTAAGCTTTTGGGGGCCGTTTATCAATAACGGGGTGTTTGGCCCATAGCAAACGTAACTGAAATGGGAGGCCATTATGTTTACGGCCCCGGTTTGTTTGGCGGCGGCTTGGGCCAGGGCCAACTGCTCGTTGGTGCAGGCTTTATTGGCCCGGGGGAGGTTCGTTCCGCCCCCGATGGAACTCACGACGATATCCTGGGAGCCGCCCCAGCCAAACAGCAAAAGGTTCTGACGGCCCCCGATTGAGACAAAGGCGTCCTTCCAAGGGGTGACCGTTTGGTAAAACCAATGGAGGTTCTCTTTTTTAAAATAGCTTAGGATTTCCTCGGGGCTTTTTTGACCGGCGAGTAAATAAGTTTCTTTGAATTCTTTGCCAAATATCAGGGCCGCCTCGTAAAAGGTCAGGTTGTTGTCGCTGGCTACCGAGGTGTTGGTCCTTATCAAGGTCTTGTTGATTAGGGGGGCTACGACCCTGGGCGACGTCCCGTAGGGGCTATCCATGCCCTCATGGTTACCGGTAACTAAAAAAATCGGTTTTCGGGCGGCTCCATAGTGGCCGTGAATCATGGATAGGGCCATGACCGCGTCGGTAAAACGGGGATAAAGGGCGTAAGAATCAACGTTGTCGCCAAAGTTGAAATACCGCCATAGATCGGCGGTGCGTTTGACGCTAGTCGTAACTTTCGACCCATTCAAAACGGCGACCTCGGCGGGTTTTACGCTCCGGACGAAATCGTAGAGATCCCCAACCCACACCAAAACATCGCAAGAAACGCCCAGTTCTTTCATTAGCCGCCAGGAAGGCAAAACGGTCTCCCGGGAAATCGATCCCAAAAACTCGGAATCCGAAACCGGGGCGCCCTCAATCATTTGGGGCGCGACCAGCTTAAACAAAGTCTGTCTGGCGTTAACGTGGGTGTCGGCGATTGCGCCGATGTCAAGGAAATTCTTGTCCGTAAAATAAACCGGATGCCTCGAGGCCAAAAAAACCCCGCCTCGGGTGGATAGGTAACTTAGGCGTTTTGGCTTGGCCATGGCCGCGGCCCTAGGATCTTCTTCGCCCTGGACTTGATTTTGCGGATCTTTAGCCTGGGAAGTTTTTAAGCCGAGCCCGGGCCCGGCCAGGCTCGATTCGGGAGGCGGGTTTACGTAAAACTCGGCCGGTTCCGGGTTAAAAAGCCGGAAGAAAAAGATTTCCCTCAAAGGCCCATTCGAGCTGGGAACCAGGTTTTTGGCTAGCGGCGCCAAGATCGGCTTTTGATCCTTGGCCATTTCACCGCCTTTGTTGACTTCCCGGTCAAAGGTATCCAAAAGCAGTTCGTCGGCCGGGTTAACCAGGTATTTCCCAACGTCGTTTGGCGGCGGCTGATTGGCCAAAAGGGAGGGGTTTTTCAAACCCCCTGAGCCGGCCTCGGAATCCCCAACCCATTGGGCGGTTCCCTTGACCGGGTCTAAAACCAAGCGCTGGGATTGGCCAAAAGGCCCCTCGATTCTTTGCCGCCAATCAAGGTACAGAAAAACCAGCTCCATCACGCCGTTTTGAATGGCCGGGGTTAAGTTCTCGGTCTTAAAGGTGAGCTGAAACAACCGCCGGTAACCGGCCTCGGCATACATTTTCACGGCCGAGGCATGCAAAACCCCAAAGGGTTCTTTCCCCAAAGCTTGGGGGCTTTTCAAATCGATTGGTTTGTCGCCGTCAGGGTTCAAATCCTTATCGATCTCGCCCAAATAAAAACCGAAAAAATCCCCGGCCTCAAAACGCCTGACGGCCGCGTCCTGACTGCCGTAGAGGTTATTTCGGGCCAAAGCCGCGTTGGCCAGGCGGTTTAAATAATCGGCGTAATTGGAAACGCCCTCGTAAGCGTCCCATGGCCTTAACAATAGCTGGGTATGAAACTTTAAAGCCAAAGCTAACTTTAGCGGAGAGCCAGGCGCCCCTCCCCCATCCAATCGCCAAAGCTCGAAAGGGGTCTCGTCGGCCGCCAAAACCACGTTTAACGGGTCCCCTTCTTTCAAAATGGCCGGGGTGCCCAAGGCCGGAAACAGGATTACCCCTTTGAATCCGTTTAAATTCAGGATAAATTTGCCGTCTCCGATCGCGTTCGCCATTAAAATCAATCCCTCGCGAAGATAGATAAATATTTGGATAAATTAACTGGCCAAATAAGGACAAAAATAATCAGCGTTAAGCCCAAACCATTGTTTAGACAAAATCAAAGGCCAGATTCATCACGCCATGCAGCTAAATATGAAAACTCCTAACTGCTTAACGCCAATTCAGCCAAAAAAAAACTCAGGATAGGATGAAGCGATAGGCCCCGGCGCGTTTTCTCGGCGGCCGAAAAAAAACCTAAAAAAAGCGAAAAGCCCAAAACGGGCCGAAATAAAACGCCAAGGCCAAAACCCGTCCCCCTTATGGTTTACGGCTTCGCCGCCTTACGGGCCCACCCTCTCGCGGCCTTATGGGCCCGCGGGCCCATGGGCCGCGCGGGCTCGCGATCTCGGGGACTATTCCACCCTTATTCCCAAAGCCTCCGGAGTCGGGGCGTCAATCGGCGGCAAGTTAAAGGGACTCGGGCTTTCGATAACCTTAATCATGTTACCCTCGGAAGAACTTTCCAAGGAACCGTCCCTGGGGAAATTGAAGTTGTAGCCCTGGAAGTTGGCTATCCTGGTATTTAGCAAAATGACCGGGGGGTTTAGGGTGACGTTTTCCCAACGGCAACTTTTGAGGTCCAAATTCCTGAGGCGCAATCCGGTAATGACCACGTTTGAAAGGTCCAGGCTTTGGGGATTAAGGTCTTGGGCGGCGTTGGCCAGGATGAAATTCACGCAATTTAAGTCGCGGATATAGACGGCCCCGCCGGTAACGGTGAGATTGGCGTTTTTGACGTTTCGCCCGTCCAAGAAAACCTTGCCTTCGGTGTTGGCTTGCAAAACCGCCCGGCCAATCCAGGGATCCCTGGAGTTGCCGGAAGGGAGGTATTGGTTGTTGACCAAGTACAATTCGCGGATATTGCCGTTTCCGATCTGCCCGGTCAAAACCGAGTTCTCGATCACCGTTTTATAGCCCCCGCCTATGAACGAAAAATTCAAAAATTTTGAGTTTCTGATGTAAGCGGCCCGGCAAAGGCCTCCCAGGCCAGAGTATTTGGTAAACTCGCAGTTGTTTACGTAAAGGGTGCTTTCGGCCCCGTCCAAAATGGCCAGAAAATCCCCGGTCCCTTTGCAATTGTCCATGACCAGTTTGGCGTCGTAAATCGTGAAGGTGGTGTATTTATTTCTGACCCTGGTCAGATTCCTAAGCGTCAGATTGGTATTGGCGCAGCCCAGTTGAAAATAAGCCCCGTTTAAGGCGACGTTATCCATGACCACGTTATAGAACATTATGTCCTCAAAACTGGTGTCGTCGGCTTCATACCTGGGGTTTGGCCTATAGCTGATGCTTCCGCCCCGAAACGTCACGTTCTCAAAATCCGTGGTCATAAAATGGGTTTGGGAAAACGTGCAATCCTCAAAGGTCACGTTTTTTATTTGGGATCGCCAGATTTTAGAGTTAGAGAAAGTGGCCTTTTTGATCACCGCGTTGTCCAAAACAAAGTCCCCGTCTATGTCGCAGCTGACGCGTTTGCCGCTTAAGGCGCTGGGGTTAGCGGCCATGGCGGCCGCCGTCATGTTTTGAGTGATTATGTCGGAACTTAAGGCCACGATCTTTCCTCCGGCGACTATCGTACCGACTCCGTACGACGCTTCAATTGCCCGGCACTAGGCCGTTTTTTTTGGGACGCCGCGATCTTACCCGCGGGGCGCCACGACCCGGCACTAGGCCGTTTATTCCGGACGCCGCGATCTTACCTGCGGGGCGAGGGGACCCGGTACTCGGGTATTTTTCCCAAATCGCCGTAGTTTGGCAACTCGCCCCCGCGGCCAAATTTTCGGCTAATGTACCAACTGCCAATTCCGAGGCCCACCGGGTAACACCAAGGGGACTTAAGGTCATAGTGGGAGCCGATGGGATGGTTTTGGTTAAAGTGAACGGAGAGAAAAAATAACAAAGTCCACCAGTTATCTTCGGAGCCGTCCATGGCTATCTCGCGCAAGGCTTCATTGACGTCCCGTGGCCCAACCAGTAGCCGATAGACCGGAACGTCGCCTCGATCGGGGAGGGGATAGGAAGGCCCGGTGCCATCGAATTTCAAATCCATGGCTTTAACGTATCTAAAAGTGGACTTACTGACAAAGTGGAGTTTGAAGTTGTCTATTGGGTTTACGCCCCCGCCCTTAAGGTCTTCGTCGTTTAGAAAATTTAGCCACTTGGGATTTAGGAAAACGTTGTATTTGCGCCCCGAACCATGGCCCTTTTCGACCACGATGTCGCCCTTGACCGCCGGGCCGTTAAAAAACATTTCGATTTTGTCTTCGTACCAAAGGTAATCGCAGCGGACGGCCAGGCGGGGTTTTTTGGTGGTCTCATCCCTAACGTACTGGATTTTGGAGACGTTTCCGGCGGAATCGTTCTTTATGATTAGCCCCTGGGGCTTATCTATATCGGCGCGTTTTGATTGGTTGAGATTTTGATAAGAGTATAGCCCGCCGGCCCCGGAAACGAGACAGGCCACGCGCCCGCCAAACTGGGTTAGCGGATCGACGGATTTAAGCGCCCGGCCGCTTTGGGTAAGGGCAACCCCGTTTCCCGGCGTTTTGGGTCCGGGCAGCTTTAGGCCGTCGATTAGCCCATCGCTAAAGCAGGTATAGGCCCCGCCCCTATGGGAATGTCCGGAAACGGTCACCTTAACCTGGCCGGCGGTAAGGTAAGAATAAACCTCGGGACGGTTTTTCTCAAACGAACCGGTGTCCGAATGTTCCATGGCCCCAAACCAGGTCCCGGAACGCTCCCGGTCTTGCCGGTGAAGCGGGATGTTGTTTTCGAAATTGGCGTAGGTGAAGTGGGAGGCCAGGAGGTTAAACTTGGACCTTTGGCCGGCCATGCGTCTAAGTAAACTTAGCTGGTTTTCGGTAAAGGCCGAGCCGGCCCTCGGTAAGCCGCCCCCGCCCCCCAGTAAAGGCAAGATGAAGTTTTCGTCTTCATCCCAGCCCAAAAGCAAAACGTTTTGGTTTTTCCCGCAATCGACCAAGCAATCCTTCCATGGGGTTATCCAGCGGTAGGCCCAGGACATGTTTTCTTTGTCAAAATTGGACAAATAGCCCAGGTAGCTGTATTTTTTGCCAAACAAAAGGGCGGCCTCGTAAAAAGTCAGGTTTTGATCGGAGGGCACCCCGGCGTTGGGCCTGACGGCGATGAGAAAATTATTAAGTATCCTTGGCGAGATGCCGTACGGTACCTCCCAGCCCTCATGGTTTCCCGTTATGTAAAAAACCGGCTTACCTATGATAGAGCAATAGTCCAAAAGCAAAACCATGAACATCAAGGCGTCGATGTAAAACGGATAGTTTGGCCCATGCTTATCGTACTTTACGAAATCCAGATACTCCCATAGGTCGGCCGTGCACATGTTTATTTCTTTGGGGGCGTCTTCCCGGGGATCCCGGGAAACCGGCGGAGTCGCCGCCCCGGGGCGCCCCGGGGCCCCCGAGGGCCCCGTTGATTTTAAGATTCTGGGATCTAGGTTACGGAGTACGTCAAACGCGTCACCGGCCACGATTAAAGCGTCGCTAACCGCTCCAATGGAGTTCATCACCCGCTGGGAGGTTTCCAGGGCCTGGTGGGAAAGTTTATTGATGAACTCGGAATCGCTTTCAGGCGCCCCATGGATCACCTGCGGGGCCACGACTTTGTAACCGGTCTGCCTGGAAGAAAGATGGAGATCCGAAACCACGCCTATGTCAAGGTAATCTTTCTCGGTCACGTAAACCGGGTGCCGGGAAAGAACCAACCAGCAATTTTTGTCTTCGGAAAGATAGTGCAAATACTTCTCTCCGCCGCCCCTTTCGGGGTCCGGGGTCCCGTCGGCTTTTTTCTGGCCCTGGGTCATGACCTTCATGGGCTCGGAAGAATAAAGCTTGACGAATTTCATGGTGTCGGGAGTCATGAAGGGATGGCGCCGAAACTCCAAGGGCTTTATTATCGGCTCGCAGCCCAACTTTTTGGCCCTGGCCTTTAACTCGTGAATCAACGACTCGGAAACGAGCTCATCCCCGGGATGGGTCAAATAGTTGACGTGTAAATCTTCCTCGGATTTGAAAAGCCAGTGGCCGCCGTCTTGCCAATTTTTCCGGGCCTCCTCATAGTCGTTAAAATCAACGTACAGGAATAGGAGCTCATACAATCCCTGATATTGAAGCTTAAAACTTTCCCTTACGGTGAATTGAAAAACGTAGCGATAGCCCACGTCTTCTGGGTCACCGGGATCGGGATCCCCAAGGGTAGGCTTGTCTTCGCCTTGCTCGCCTCCTTGGCCGCCTTCCCGGTCCGAGCCCCCGGCCGCGTTTGGCTCGCCGCCGCCCTGGGAACCGGCTTGGGAACCGGCTTGGCCGCCGCCTTGGCCCCCGCCGGCGCCGGTGGGGGTATGGGCATCCGACGAATCATCGGGGGGCTTATTTAGGTTGCCGCCGTTTTTGGTGTTGGTCAAAACTCCGTTGAGGCACATGTTTACGGCGGCTTTGTGGATAACCCCAAAAGGGCCTTTTGGCCGCGGGTCGTTTGGGCCAAGGGGATGGTATTGGGCCAAAAATTCTTTGTCAATCTCGAATTTCCCCAGAAAAAAGCCCCCAAATTTTTTTTCCTTGTATTTGGCGTCAACTTCTTCATGGTTCATGTAAACGCGTTTTTGGTTAGCCGCCTCCTGGGCCAACTCGTTGGAATAGTTTTGGTAACTCGTATAGTCGCGGCCTCGACCGGTCCAGGGGGTAACCACGGTCTGGAGATAGAACTGTCTGGCCAGCCTCAAGGGGACGGGAGACCCGGGCTCCGGGGAGCCCCCGTTTTTAACGTGCATGTCAAACGCGGCCTTATGAAGGGCCAAAAATACCGTCAACTGGCCATCGGCCTCCATTATGGCCGGCGTTCCCAGGGAGGGAAACAGAATCATCCCTTTGATGGCGTATATGTCCAGGTAAAATTTGGAACTGCCGACTGGGGGAGCCATGCTATCCTCCGCTTTCGCGTTAAAATGGGTTTTTGTTTAAGGGCTGGGCCAATCGCCTTTTGGGGCCCCGCTTGGCCGTTTTCGCGAATCGACTAAGTAAAAACTCGTTTGGTTATTTTCGGGCCCGGGGTCTTGATTGTTCGGTAAAGTTTTTTGGCCAAACTCTCTGGGCCCAAACTTTTGGCGGCCGGAGCGTCAGGCGACGAGAGGCCTTTTCGCCTTTTATTCGAGGTTAAGGTCTTTGGGCGAGGGCACGGCGATTTCAGGCCAGTCAAAGGGGCCGGGACTTTCGATAAGGTTAACCGAGCTTTTTGGGGTAGCCTCCACCCAGGGTTTGCCCTTGGGAAAGGTCACGTTGTGAACCCGCAAATTTTCAAACACGGTATCCGGGACCCTGGCCGGGGGATAAATCTCCACGTTCTCCCAGGTGCCCGATTCCAGGTGGAGTTCCCCAAAATCGACCCCGCGCAAAATCACGTTTTTGAGGTTTAAGATCTTCACTTGATAGTCAAACACTTTGCCGATCCGGGGATTGACCAATTCCAGGTCTCGAACGGTCACCTCTCCCGACAAAATATTCATCCTGGCTTTCTGGACGCCCTGGCCGTCAACGAAGACTTTTAACCCCGGGTTCCCGGCCAAACTGGTTAAACCGTTTTTGGTTAGCGGGTACTTATTGTTGATTAGATAAGCGTTTTTACTAAACTGACCAAATAACGTCCCGGATACGGTGGAGTTTTTTATGACCAGAGTTCCCGGGGCCCCTCCAGAAGATCCATTAAGTAACTCACAGTTTTCGATATAAATAACTTTAGTCCGATTACCGGCGAACCCAGAGTTTATAAAAGTGCTGTTAGTTGCGTACACGGTTGAATTTTCATCTAAAGAACCAAATATATCACCCTCTCTTAGACAATTATCTACCCTAAGGTTAATCCCATAACCTTGTATGGTGGCAAAACGGTCACCGTTATTTATTTGCCTCATGTCTTTAAACAAAACCCTGGCCACGCTCTCCTTATGGCCAACCCCATACAGATAAACCAGGTCAAATTTAACCTTGTTAAATTCTATCCCTCCCCTAAAAATTGAGTCTTCAAAGTTAGTTAAGTTTTCTTCTTTCTCCCAATCCCCTTGGTAGGTCATTAAACCGCCGTTAAAAGTAACGTTTTCAAACTCGCTTAGCCTAAAATTAACCTTGATAAACCGACAATCGTTAAACGTCACGTTCGATATATGAGATCTTTTGGCGTTAAAATCAACCAAGGTCGCTTTGTTTACAGTAATATTACTTAAGGTTAACTTTTCTTCCATGTCACCGGTAAGCACCCGTCCATCCAAAATCTTTGGATTACGCCTAATATCATCAACCGTAACTTTCGTGGCGTTCAAATTATCCCCTGCCTTGGTTTATTTATTTCCCAAATTCGCTAGATTAGTAAATAAGATCGGTAAACGAGGTTAGAAAACGAGACCGCGAAACTCGGCTTTAACCCCGCCTTTGGTAAAGGCTTTATTCGGGCCCTGGCCCGTGGCTTGGCCCGGGGCCTAGCCCGGGGCCAGCCCCGGGCAACTTTGGGCCTAAGGGTTTTTAACCCAAAACCACTAAACCTCACCCCAAACCGCGCCGATCCGAAAACGGCCAAATTCGCCCTTAGAAGAGTTCAAACTCAAAAAAGCACCCAAAACCCAAGGTAGGGGTCTGGAAGCGCTCCTAGACCCCTTAGCGGCCGTTTAAGGGCCATGTTTCGAGGGGACCAGATCTCCTTGAGCCGTCCGTCCGATTAGTCCGTCCGATTAGCCCAACCCAAGCGGCCGCGGGTGCTATTTTCGCGCCCCAAAACCGGCCAAATCCCTGGCTTACCCCCAGAGGGCGGCCGGAAAAGGCGCTTTTTTATTGGCCAAGGTCAGGTTTCGTCTTTACGGGCCAGCTTTTTGGTAAGTTTCACTTTGTTGCCGCTCACCAAAACTTCCCGATTGCCCCCGATTAGTTGCTCGCTTACCCCATGATCGAGGCTTTGGGCGTGAAATAGCTTAAGCTCATGCTCGTCGGCCCCGCCGTCCAGTTCGCCGGAGCCCTCCTGGGCGTGGCGATTAAGTTCCAAGGGACGCCCCAGCTCGTCTCGGATAGTCACCCTGGGCGATAATTCCGGCTCGGCTTTGCGCCAATCGGCCGGCCGGGGGGCCATGGTTTTGGGGCCCTGGAAACCGTGGGCCGAGGCGCGGGCCGTAAACTTTCCCGGGGTTCCGGACTCAACCCCGGAGCCGTCGATTTTTATATAGCTGCCGTTGGCCGCGAGGATAATTTCCGTGGGCGAGGAAAGGAGAATCGTATCCTTGGCGCTCATGATTTTTATGACCCGGTCGGCTATGAGCTCCAGGTCATCGCTTTGGGCTTGGATTTCCACCTTCCCGGCCCCGGCCATGAGTTTTAGGCCCAATCGATGGGCGAACAAACTAACTTTTTTTAAGGCCGTGACAAAAAAGCCCCGGTTACTCGAGGCCGAAACATGCCGCTCGGAAGTCAAGGCCAGATTGTCCCCGGCGTGGACATGAACGGTTTCCGGCGTGGTTAAGGCCAGTCCCGCCGGACTCGTTAGGACCAGATGGGGACCGGTCAATTCCCCGTGGGCCAACCCGGGCCCGGAGAGTTCTTTGGCTTGACGAGTTAAGGCCTCGGTTAAGGGTTTGACCTCGGGGCCGTAGTCCCGGGCGTTATGGACCTCGGCCAGTTCGGCGTGGCGTTTTTGTTCCAAGGCGGCCAGGCGAAGGTTATTGGCCGCCTCGACGATGTCTTTGTGATGTTCTCCGGCCCGGCGCCTGGCGTCAGTGGTTAGGACTAGGCCCTTAGCCGCCCTGATTACGCCCCAGCCGTCGGTCCTAAGCTCAAAGCCCTCGCCCCTAAAGTCCCCGCGCCCTTCCAGATGGTTGATCCTGGACAAATAGCCAAGGTTAAGTTGCGAGAGCAGGTGGTCGCTTGAGAGCTGGGCCTGGACTTGCCCCTGGGTATCGTCAAAAACCAGCTGGTTACGCATTCCGCCCATGAATTCGCGGCTTTGCAAGCCCGATAAGGTTTTTTGCTCGGGTAGGTTCCAAGGGGGCGGGTTTTGGGCGTTATAGACCCGGCCCGTGATGACGGGCCGATCGGGATCGCCTTCCATGAACTCGACCAAGACTTCCTGGCCTACCCGGGGGATTTGGACAAAGCCAAAGTTTCGACCGGCCCATTTATCCGAAACCCTTACCCACAAGCTACTTCGCTCGTTTTTTTCGCCCCTTCGATCCCAATGAAACCGGACCTTGACCCGAGCGTACTTATCGGCGTAAACCTCCTCCGCGGCCGGTCCCGTGACCACGGCTGACTGGAGGCCATCGACCCGAATTTTGGGGTGCTTTATTTCAGGCATAAAGCGCTTCTCAAAGGGGATGGCCACAAAACTACCATGAAAGCTAAAGCCCCGCTCGGGGGCCTCGCCCTCCAAAACTTGGGGCTGCTCGCCCTCGTGTTTCGCTTCCGTTACCCACCACTGGCCATTGGCCTCACCTTGGGGGTGATCGTGAAGTTTAAAGGCGAAACCCGGGAGCCAACGCGAAACGTCGCCTTCCCCCTCGGCCCAGCGGCTAAAGGTTAACTGGCGGCCAATCTGGATTTTCGCGTAACGATCGCCCCCCTCGGCCAATTGATAGAGATGGGGAAACCGGTAAGTCTCAAGGCTAAGGCCCCCCGGGGCCGGGGCCTTTAGCTGGTCCGGTTCGCTGGCCAGGGCTTCCAAGTTTAGGGACGGTTTTTCAAAATTCCATTCCCGGTAGGTGGCCGCGTCGCTGTTGACCCTTTGGCAAACGTTAAACCTATTCGCGACCGCCTCGTCGGATGGCTGCCCCGAACCTGGGAAAAAACGCAAATCGCTTTCGCCTTCGATATTCGCCCCGCCCGAGGCGTCAGAAAAACAAACCGTTTGCCAGCCCTTGGAATGCTCAAAGAAAAAGTAAATCCC
>JAITLH010000076.1 GCA_031277995.1 Deltaproteobacteria bacterium | reverse complement strand
CCAAAAGGGCTTTGGGCGACATAAAAATTTCGCTGGTTCCTTAGTTTTTTTGGGCGCCGTGGGCCAAAAGGACCTTAAGCGACATAAAAATTTCACCGGTTCCTTAGTTTTTTTGGGCGCCGTGGGCCAAAAGGGCTTTGGGCGGCCTGGAAACGTATTAGGTCCCTTGGCCCCCGACCGGGCTCGATTTTTTAAAGGGGTTTAGGGAAGGGTTTTCCAAGATTTGGTCGTCCCCGAGGTCGCCCTCGAATTTTTTTAGGCGGCCCAGGCAAAAAAGCGTAAAGGGCAGCAAAACAATCTCCAAGCCCACTTTGTAGATTATGTTCGAAACGACCAGGGTCAGCCAAAGCCTTTGGTCCAAAACGCCCAAAAACGCGATGGAGGCGAAGATTAAGGTGTCCAGGGTCTGGCCAACCAGGGTGGAGGCGATGAAACGAAAGCCCGGGCCGCCGTAACGTTTATATTTGATTTTGGCCAAGGCGATGGCGTTGGCCGTCTCCCCAAACAGGTAGGCGATTAGGCTACCCAGAACGATTCTGGGCGTAAGGCTCATGGCCTGGTCCCAGGCCTGGGCGGTTTCGTAGCCAACCGGGGCCGGGAAGAGACTGGCTAGGTAGAGGCAAAGGGCGCTTATGAAAAGGGCCACAAAGCCGGTCCAAATGACCCGGCGGGCCTTTTGGTAACCGTAAACCTCGGTCAAGAGGTCCCCAAAAATATAGGTCAACGGGAACATCAAGGTGCCCGCGTCAAACTCCAGGGGACCCACGACCACCAAACGGTTGGAACAGATATTGGAAATGATAAGAAGGCCAGTAAAAAGGCCCGTAATAGGGGCCAAATAGCGATCTTGTTGGGGATTTTGTGATTTGGGTTTGTTGGCCTCGGCCGGATGGACTAACATTAAAGTACCGTAATCATTATTAATGGCTATTCGAAGCTTTTATGGTGGGATAGATATTGTATTTACAATAAGGTTAAAAATAATGGTCGAAACGCTATTTCAAGGCTCTAGGCAAACCTAACTTCCAAGATTTTTAACGGAAAGGGTTTGAGTTTATGTATATTATTTAAGATTTAACTTTCATTGTGTAAGTTTACCTTTTGAGGATTGATTTGTCAAGAGAGGTTGTAAATTATTCGAAACGATAGGGAAATTCTAAACCGAAGCGAATCCCGGGAAAAGGGGATATATTATTCTAAAGAGCGGGAAATTACAAGTTGGGTTACTTTTTTGCCATTGGCCAAGCGCCGTATTGGGCCATCTTTCCGTTAACCGAATCTTTTGGTTATTGGAGCGAGGTGGGTTTGGGGGGTTGGGTTTCGTCGGCGCCGGGCTCGGGCAGGCCGGGCTCTGGAAGGCTAGGCTCGGGAGCGTAGGCCGTATCGGTCGCCTCAGGGGTTTCGTCCGGGGTTTCGTCCGAGCCTTCGTCCCCGCCTGCGTCGCTGGTAGGGAACTTCACCAGGGCGAGGCTGGGGGGGCCTTCGGTGGCCTCCTGGCTTTGGGGGCTGTCGCTTTGGGTAAGCTCGGGTGGGAGTTCTTCATCGGGGGCGGACAGGCCCCGGCGGATTAGGATTTTTAGCATGGCCAGGCCCGGTAGGGTTAGAAAGGCCCCCAGGAGGTAAAAGCCAGGCCAGCCCAGAAGTTCGACCAAAACGCCCGAGGGGCTGGAAAGAAGGCTCCGGGGGAGGGCCATGAGGCTGGTTAGGAGGGCGTATTGGGTGGCCGTGTAACTTACGTTGGTAAGGGAAGCCAGAAAGGCCACGAAAACGGTTGAGCCGGCCCCCACCACCATGTGATCGAGGGTTATGAAAGTCGCGAGATAGTAGTTTTCGGCCGGAAGGAGCCAGAGGGCCGTAAGGCAGGCGTTATTTAAAAGCTGCAACCAGCCAAAGGTCCAAAGGCAAGGGATTAGGCCCTTCTTTTTAACCAGGTAGCCCGCGAAGGAAATCCCGGCCAGGGTTCCGGCCAGGCCGTAGGCCTTGACGATTACGCCTATTTGGGTTTTGGAATAACCGGCGGCCATGAAAAAGGTGGTATTGAGGCTACCGATTAACTGCTCGCCCAGCTTGTAAAACAAAATAAAGGCCAGTAGGAGCCAGGGGTCGCTTTTGGAGAAAAAATCCTTGAGGGGCTCAACCACGCTGGCCTGGAGGGTTTTGGGCGATCCGGCCGGGACCTTGGGTTCGGGGCTAAACAAAAGGGTTAGCGGGCCGATTAGGATTAAGCCGGCCACGCAGGTAAAGGCCAAGCGCCAGCCCAGCCAATCGGCTATGACCAATCCGCCTCCGGCCACGGCCACCATGCCCAGGCGGTAACCCCACATGTAAGCGGCCGAGCCCGCGGCCAGCTCGTTGTAGAAAAAATCCTCCCGGCGATAGGCGTCAACGGCGATGTCCTGGGTGGCCGACCAAAAGCAGACCGAGACGGCGAAAATGGTCACCTGGGTAATGTTTTTGGGATCGGCCATCGAGAGGGCCAGAAGGGACGCGATTAGGGCCAGCTGGCTTACGAGTAACCAACTTTGCCTACGGCGGCCAAAGGGGGCGATGTAATCAAGATAAGGCGACCAGAGAAACTTGAGGCTGTAGGGCATGCTGACCAAGGTCAAAAAACCAATGGTCCTTAGATCGAGCCCGCCGTCTTTGAGCCAAGCCTGCAAAAGCGTGATGATCACGACCAAGGGGACGCCGCAGGTAAAGCCCATCAAAAAACTCGTGGCCATGGGACGAAGCCTGGCCCCGCCCAACGTTTGGCCCTTAAAAAAGCCCTTTTCCAGGGAAGTCACCCCGGAGGGGTTTAGGTTTTTGTCGATATTTTTTTTGGACATAGCTTAAACGCGATCCCCCCAAGCCCCACCAAGGGATTGGGGGATTTTTGCCAAGGGAAATTTTTGGGAAAAGGCCCGGTTAGGGCGCTTTTTTGGGGAACCGCTCCTTTGGAGATCGTTTATTGTAGTTCCTTGGGCGCCAATGGGCAAGGGGAGTTTTTGGCGATTTATTGGGCCGGGCGGGGAAAGGCGCCT
This sequence comes from Deltaproteobacteria bacterium, assembly GCA_031277995.1. Taxonomy (GTDB): domain Bacteria; phylum Desulfobacterota; class Desulfarculia; order Adiutricales; family Adiutricaceae; genus JAIRNQ01. The sequence continues at coordinate 2,626 of JAITLH010000076.1, read as the reverse complement.
TGGGCGGCCGCTTGATTTTAGGCCATTATTTTCGCTTATTTTCGCTTGCTCGGGAAGGGAGGGCCCCAAACCCTAGCCAGGCCGGGCGGCCAGGCCGGGCGGTCAGGCTAGGGCGTTAGGAAATCGAAGCTAACCCGGTTAGCTTTTTACCGTTTCTTCCTTTAGCCATAACTCGGCCACGATGGCCCAGTCCTTGGAGCTGGTTTTTTCCACGATGAGGGTCCTTAGGCCGATGTTGTGCCTTAGTTTGGAATCGTATTTTAGGGTAAAAACGATCCAGGCCCGGTTTTGGTCGCGAGGATCCAGCATGATTAGGGGATCGGAGGTGGTGAGGCGGATTTCGCCCGCGGCCTGGGCCTCGGATTCGAGGGTTAGCCGGAGGTTAGTTTTGGAAATCGAGACCGGCTTATGGCCCGGCTCAAAAAAGGAAAAGGTCTCGGCGTAAAGGTCGGCCATGTCCTGGGGCTTTTTGTCGGTTTGGGCCGAGATCCAGCGGTCCAGAAAACCGGAAAGGTGGCTCGCGGCCACGTTGGGGACGCTTTTGGCCAGCTCCGGCCCGGGGCCAACCATGAGGGGCAAAATGTCCTGGGGCAGTAAGGTCTCGACCCGCTTCCAGAGGTTGACCGCGGCGGTCCGGGGCAGTTCCGTTTTGGGCGGGTACCTAAAAATTATGGGCGAGCGGCTATTGGGCCTCCCCACCAAATACAAACCGGGATCCTTAAAATCCGGGGCGGCGATTTCGGCCTTAAGCCCCGGGCCGTCCAAGCCCCCTTGCCAAAGGCGGGCCATTTTTTGGCCGTTTTCCACAACCAAGGTCACCCCGGTTTGGGGCAATTTTACTACCGAAGGGGGCAGCGACGGCAGGCCCAAAACCCCATCCGGGACGGGGTCCGCCGAAGGCGTGGCCTGGGGACCCGGCTCCAGGGGCAGGGCTTCATGGGCCTCGTTTTGGGCGATTTCTTGGGTGGCCTGGGTTAGCCCCTTGGTCGAGGGCCAAAGCAGCCAAGCCATGACCCCCACGATTAGGGCCGCCGACAAAAGCGAGATCCAGGATCTTTTGCTAATCTTATGGTGCTGGCGCCCGGAACCGGCGGCGTTTTTGGCCGCCCGATCGCTTACCGTGATGGGGTTATCGAAGTTGACCTTGGCCTGGATGACGTGGGAGTTGGTGACCAAGTATTTGCCGGAGGCCCAGGCGGTCATGAGGGCTTTTTCGGCCAGGGCGTTTATCATTCCCGGATGGCCGTGGCTTAAGTTTTTTACGCTCTGGAAGGCCTCGGTGGTAAAAAGTTCCTTGGCCGAGCCCGCGGCGCTTAAGCGATGACGGACAAACTCGATGGTTTCTTTAAGGTTTAAGCCTTTTAGTTCCACGGTCAGGGCCATTTGGCGAAGTTCTTCGGGCGGCCATTGGTAGTCGGGTTCTTGATCTTGATCTTGATCTTGGCCAGGGCCGTGGCCAAAATTTTGGTTGGGGCCCGGGGTCCGGCTTGGCTCCCTTTGGGCGGGTTTGCTACTGTCCGGCGCCGGGCCGGCCAGTAGCAGGCAAACCCGGCCTTCCCAGCGGGGATCGAGGCGCGAAAGGGTCAGAAGATCGCTTATGGTTTCGAGATCGAGCTTGTCCGCGTCGTCCACGGCCAGGACGAAACCCAGGCCGTCGTTTAGCGATTCGTCCACGGCGTTTTGGAAAAAGCCCAAAAGTTCTTCGTCCCTGGCCGAGGGCGGACATTTGAAACCCAGGCCCAGAAAATTTAAGGCCTGCCTAAGGATGTCGGCAAAGGAAACGGTGGGCTCCAGGATCGGGGCCATCCGGGTAAACTCGGAAACTTCCCTTGGCAGCCTTTTGACAAAGGTACTTTTGCCCGAACCCCCGTCGCCCAAAAGGAGAATCAGCGGGGGCAAAAGGTCTTGTTGGAGAAGGGCGCTAAGCTTTTCAAAGCCCTCGGTCCGGTAGAAAAATTTGGCTTCCAGGGTGGGTTTGAAAGGCCTCTGGTCAAGTTTGAAAAACTTTTCGTAGTCCATTTTTGTCGGTCCAATAAATGGTTGCCTGCGTGGCTTAAAAAAAAGGCTATAGTTACCATAAAAGAGTTATATTATAGCATGATTTTGACTAGGATTCAATAACCGAATCGGAATTGATCAAAATTCCGGCGGAATTAAAAAAAACTAGAGCCCTGGGCAAAACCAGATATTGACTCGGGCGCCAAATTCTCTTTATTCGGAAATCCGACCTAGTAATTTTGGGGCTTTCTGGGCTCGAAAAGTCGCTTGTTTAGCCTCCATTATGGGCCGGATGGGGCTTTTTTCGGGGGCTAAAAACACCAATTTTTGATGGGTGGGCCTAGGTGGGCTTGGTGGGCCCAGGTGGGCTTGGTGGGCCTTTTGGGCCCCTTTACCCTTGGGCCGGCAGGCCCTGGGGTAAAGGATGGTTTTTTGGTTTGGCGGGCCGCGGCGGGGCTATTAGGGGCGTTTACGGGCGGGTTTTTGAGGGGGGAGAGGCCCGGGGCGATTTTTGGGTTAATTTTGTTTGGGCGTCAAAAGCCCCCGGCCTCAGAGCAGGCTTGGCAAGGCGCGGGCAAGCGATCGGCTAGGTGGTTTTGCCTTAGGGCGTTTAGGGTGGGCGATTGCC